>CAZEKS010000113.1:0-7049 GCA_964512795.1 uncultured Syntrophaceae bacterium | reverse complement strand
GTCATTTTTACAGGAGCCACTACAAAATTTCAACTAAGAAAGGGATTGACTCTTTGATCTAAAATTTATCGGTTAAACCCTACTTACCCCAAAACTTACGTTGCCTAACCGAGTTTGGCGAGGTACCCCGAGCCATAAGCATAATATATTCGGTAAGAACGCTTTCTTTTTTATGGATAACACCAGAGGTTGATATTTAAAAACTCACTTTGTTGAATGTTGAAACCTGATTGAGACCTTATTATTCCCTATGGATGAAATCTTTCTATGCAAGGTTTTTTCTTAAATAACTTAACTACGTCCCCTGGGACCGTCCCCTGGGACAATCTGACCCCCAACACTCAAGATTTACTCCAACTCCTCAACCCCAGGTATATTCATTACCCCTAAGGCATTTAAAATATAATTAAGTAACTCGTCACCGTTATATTCATAACGAACCGTTGCATCTAATAGAATTGCCTGAATGGGCAACCCATAATCGTAGTCCAATTCAATCTCTCCTGATTCCCCGCTTATTGAGAATAGCTGGCCGTCCAATAAATCAAGGTCTTCACTTATTCGGATATTGAAATCCCTTTTTCTATCCTCATAAGATTCAGATTTCTCTTTGGTCTTTTCCTCAGAATCATCATTCTCTTCACTTATATTGCTTAAGTCCTCGTCATAGAAAAAGTAATAGTCCCTTGGATAATCTGGCACTCTATTGTAAATCTCTTTGATAAACCTGCTATTTCTTATTAATTCCAGGTCTACATTTGCTTTACGGTCAATTATGGATTGGTGGAGTATCGCAACAGTGAGGGCAGCCTCTGTGGGAGTAAGTTCGTCTATTATTTGTCTCACTTTTTTGTAAACAAGATCGTCTTTCCTCAATACAGAATCAACAACAGCAGCAATCCGAATTTCATTTAATCTAAGGAAAGTGATTGCATATTGTGGGTCTATAACCGTTACTCGGCTTGAAGTTCCAAACGCCTTTTTGATTTCACGAATCTGATTTTCCTGCGCCGACTTATCGGTGCAAAGCAATATATAATATTGCTCAAGTTTATTGCCATATTCATTCTGAGATTCAAAGCATTGTGCCTTTAACCGTGTAAGATAATCTTCGGAATTTAAATCTTCAAATGATTTGATCTGGAAGGCAATATAGTTCGATTCTTCAGGTTCTCCTTCGGAATCACGCAAAAGAACGTCAGTTCCTCGATCATGAATGCCCTGAACATCGTATGCAATATTATGGAATTTACTCAAACATTCAATAACGGTATTTAATTTTTTTTCTACAGCGGGACATAAGTGTTTGTTGTGTTTAAAGCTGCGAAAGGTTTTTGTAGAAAGAATCGAACCTTCCCGATATCGTAGTAATTCATCAACTATCTTAGATAAGAATTCAAACATAATTAAATGGAACTCCCGCCTTTCGTTCTAATTTCTCTTGGTAAATAAAAGAAAGTTGTAGTGCCCAATCATTGCTATACCATTTTTCCGGTTTCAAGATTTACCACCTCAACCATTTCCAAGAGCTCCTCTTTAGTGAATATTCCCTTCTCCACAAGCAGTCGAATAATGGCCTCCTGTGAGAATAGCTGGGGCATGAGAGGTTCTTCGGAGGAAACGATTTGCTTGGGATCAAGTCAGGACCAGAGGGTCAATTCTTCAATCGTTACATTTTCCAGGAAGCCCTTTGAATAAATCCTGAGCATTTCCATCATCGCTTAGCCGATCCCTCAATCTTTTTCACTCCTGCCTCACCGAACTGTCGCCCACTCGGAAAAGCTCTCCTATTTCCTGGCCTCTTAATCCTCCTGCCCCATAAAGTAACTCCATACTCGTCTGACCAAGAACCGCTTTCCCCTCCGAACTGGCCTTGCCATTTCAGGGCTTTGGTATATTCTTATTTGGCTTATCAATAATGAAGAACTGCCTCCCATTGACTCTATTATCTAAATAGCTTAGGCCTCAGGTAAATTGGATATCTGTTGAACAACGTAGCTAATGTGATGGTTGATACCAGCCCGTAGTAACATCTCCGGGTTTCCAACAGGGCCGATTTCTCGGCCGAGTTGGTGAATGTACCAATCCCCGTAACTGAAAGCGGGGCCGCAGAATTCTGGGCGCTCACAAAGGAGTTGAGCATTTGCAGCGTACTGCGCATAACCGGGTCCATCTTCATTTCGGGGACCCTCGCCTCGCATGATTACCCAATATTCGTCAAACGTATATCTTATGCTAGCGCTAACGTTAGGATGATACGGTGGTTCTTCATAAATAGCATACTGAATTGTGTAATCGCCGAAAGTGGGTTTCCGATTAAGGTTTGTCTGCCCAACTTGGTCTCTCCATGCGATCCAATCTAAACGTGGGAGCGTGTGTTGGCGATTCTTCTCGAAACCTGATAAGTCTTTTGTGAACGCCCCACTGGTCAATGTAAAAGTCCGAAATCTATTAAGATCTGGCAACATCCTGGTTAAGTCTATTATTCGGGGGCAGAAATTATCAATAACTTTGTAATCGACCAATAGATCAACCTCACTGAAGTCAGCATCGCATTCACTAATTAGGTGGGCCAATTCCCTTGGAAGGTCTGGATGTCGCAAGTGTCTTCTTAACAGTCGAATACATACGCCTCGTCTTCCCCGCTTCACTATTCGCGCAATTGCTGAGCGATAGCCAGGGGTTTGGTCAATTTCCACAACCGATATCAAAGATAAGCCGGCGTTTTCTGCTACTGCAAAAAGCCCCTCTATGGGATGAGTATCCCTAAAATTAAAAAGCGTCGATTCCACAAGACCAAGGTCAAGGAAAATAGGTGAGTTTCCCCAATTGAATGATATGTCATCTATGATCTTACTGAGCCTACTCTGAAATGTATCACCACGACGGGAAAAGAAATTCCTTGGAACCAACTCAATCAGAGGTGTAACCTGGCCTCTTATATTTTCGGCCAGATTTCGGAGTGCGACCCATTCAGCTCGCTTCCATCTTAATATCGGAACATAATGATTTGAGTCAAACATACTGGTTATCTTTCAGAATGAACTTCATGGAACAGTTTCCTGACTTGTTTATGCCCCACCAAGCTGTTTAGAAGCCGATACGCTTTAAATTCGTGACGCATACGCCCAGCGACAATAGCAGGATGGATTTCTAGTTTCTTAGCAAGACTCTCTGCTGCTTCTGGTGATCGCAAGCGACTTGCTGCACTTTTTATCCACGCCTCTTTTGGAATCAGCGCTTCGCTCGCCATCTCATCCGCTTCTCGTTCAATTTGATCGTTCTTGCTTTCCACATCGAGATCGTCGTAAAACCGATTGACAGTCTTGCCAATATGCAGTGAGATGTGGGCAAGTTCATGCATTAATGAGAACCAAAAATTATCGATTCGATCATAGCGTAATGTTAGACCGATGACCGGCCGATCACGATCAATCATGATTGCGGAACCGTCCAGATGTGTGGATGGCAATTGAGGTTCGACGATCAAAGATATTCCATGATTATTCAGGAACTCACGAGCGATCAACGGCCCCGTTTCGGACCAACTTAGCCTTGCCACTTGTTGCATGAATTGCAAATCCACAGTCCCTACTGAATATTTGCAAACGGGCGGGTTATCAGCCGCTTTATTTACAACGTATGCTGTCCATGCAAGTAGTGCATAGATATCCATTGCCCGTGCAGAACGTATATGATCTGTCTTCCTGTAATGTATGGACCTCTCAGACAAGCCCAGGTTGACGAAAAAAGGCCGCAGCACCTTGCCAATTTGGTGTCTTATGTCCTCAATATTACCTGCTATCCAGCCTCGGTTCAGCATTTCCTTAATGGGAAACCGGTCCCACTCAATTTGCTCACCCCCGTTACTATCATCTGCCTCAAGGAATACTTTCGCTGGGATTCCAAGTCCAGAATGAAGGGCTTTTATCATTGTAAGAGTTAATGGTCGTTTTCGTGAAAGTATTTCCGAGACTTTGCTTCGACTACCAATATAGGGAACAAGATCGCGTTGACTAAGTCCGATTTGCTCCATCCGAAATTTAATTGCATTGATGGGATCGGGTGGCGCCAACGAATAGCTCTTTGACTCGTAATCTGCTACAAGCAAAGTCAGAATATCCAGATAATCTCCCTCAGACGAATTAACTTCTGGATTAAGGTCCATTAATTTTTCAATTTCCTCAAGGGCTGCACGGTAATCTGGCTCTGAGCTAATAACCTTCATTTTGTCCATTTTTTTCAAAACTCCCATTTAGAGTATTCAGCATGCGTACCAATTCGCTTTACAAGGATCACCTGGTGCTTATAATTCACTTTTGTGTCTAACCGGTATTTATTTCCTTTCAAATTGAAAACCACCCGGTTATCAGCCAAAAAGCTGGCAGAGACATAGCGGAGTTTTATCTCAGAGGACCCTTTCCATTGTGCCTCTTCCACCTCAGCACACCAGGCGGAAATCTGCGGGCTAATGTCTGCATGCTTCTTGCAGAAGGCTAACAGAATCCCTCTTCCGACGAGTTTCATACCAAAAATGACTGTTCCCGAAACCTTGTGCCAATGAATGTTCCCCGCATGGGAACATTGTATGTTTTTTTAGAATGTATGTCAAGGCTTTTTTCTGGCGAATTCATCTACATCGAAAAACAGAAATGGACAGGATTGACAAGGTTAATTGTTTGATTTTTAAGTGAAAATTTTGTGGACTAATCCATTGGGCGCAGTTGAATTCTTTCACTTATTTTTCCTTCCAGAAACCTCGTTCACCCCCACCTTTCCATTTTTCTCGAGCCTGTTCCAATAAAAAAGTGTCCGTGACCGTACCGCGTGCCCGTATCTGTAAGAGAGTATAGGGTAAATTATTCTACTCCTACCCATCGCAGGATGGCCCTCGCTATACCAGAAACGGACCCCTGTGACAATAATAAGCATTTTTTGTGCCAGGAGGGTTCGGTTATAACTTTTTGATTTAAAAGGTTTTTTATTGGCAGGGGAAATTAAACTGGTCAAAAATTGGCCAAAAATATCCTAAATCTTGTGAATTTGTGAAACGGACAAGGGACATCTTAGATTGCGGAATGCGGATTGCGGAATATAAGAAGCAAGATAAGGAATCAGGGAGATGGGGAGTTAGGGTGATGTGACAACCTTATTGAGATATCTGGGTAAAACTGGTAAACTATGTACGGAATAATGGCGAAGGTAAATTTGAAGAGCGGAAGGAGGTTATGAAAATGAAGGCATCTACCAAAAAGGTCTCTGATATGACGGTTGATGAACTCAGGTCCGTCATTCACGAGGTGATAACCGAAGACATGGAGGCCTGGCGGGAGACATTCGAAATTATGGCTGACAAGAAATTGATGAGGCAAATCAAGCACGCCGATTTGGATTGGGCATCAGGCGCCAAAGACTCCTACGTCTCATGGGATGACCTGAAAAATGTATAAAGTAATCCTTCACAAGAATGCTGCGAAATATTACAGAAACGCTGGCAAAAAGCTGCAAGGTAGGATCAATACGGCCGTTGATATCATTTTGGAGAATCCCCGTTACCATGTGCATATTAAGAAATTGGAAGGTGAGCTCAAGGATATGTATCGCTACAGGCTCGGTAACCTGAGGATTCTTTATGAGGTTCATGAGGATATAAAGACCATCCGGATAAAGGCTATAGAGGCAAGGGGATCTGTTTACAGGTAACTGCGATGGGTCAATTCTGTAGGATCCGTCATTGAATTCTTTCACTTATTTTCTCTTCCAGAAATCTCATTCCCCCTCACCTTTCAATTGTTCAGATGTTCCCACTGAAAACGTCACCCTGCCTACCGGCAGGCAGGCGTGAATCGTGCCTGCACGCCGGAGTGCGTCGTTACGCCTGCCTGCGCGAAGCCGCTACGGCGAAGGCAGGGCACGCAGGCGTGACTCGGGATTCGTGATTCGTGAAATTCGTGAGTGTTAAAACAAAAAAGCCCATCCCCGTATTTATAATAGCTCCGGATGGTTCGAACGAAGCCACTTCTCCACTTTGTCCCTTAGATTTTTCGCCAGGGCCAACATCTCCTTTGCCTCTTGCTCGGATACCACTCCTGCTCGTTCGTACTCAGTAGTGTTTCTCTTCTTTCGGAATTTATCTAACTGAATGATTAAACCAGGATCTGCTTTGATAGTGTGAGCAAGCGACTGGATCACCCGGTAGTGATGGGCCTCCCTCGCAGCCCGATAACCGGCAGCGGCCAGAGCTGCCGTTGCCACTTGCAAGGCAGCGTTGTAGGCTATATTCAGTTGCCAGTCCGGACTGAGATGAGGCGTTCGGCATTGGGCCAGGTCACGATCCGCCATCTTTAGCAAGTCAGAAATCTCCTGGCGACTCGTTTGGTGCTCAATGAGCCAGCGGCTTTTTAGCCAGTCTTGCAAGCTCACGTTTGTCTCCGATGAGGAACAACATGGGTCCTCTTAAGACCGTGTTGAGGAAATGATGCCCTGCCGCCACTTTTGATCGGAACTCCGCAGGAGGATAAACGGTTGGATTGATCTCTCGGCCAAGTGTCTTTTGAGCCTCGCTGAGCGATGACACAATCTCAGCAAATGTTACCTTGCCCACGACCAGGACATCCACATCGCTATCCCGGTGTTCTTCACTGCGCGCGATGGATCCATAGATGACAGCTACATTAATCCGGCCACCCAAGGGCGCCAAGGCAGCTTGCAGCGCTGCCCCCACCCCAACCGTCTTGACGATCAGGTTTTTCAGCTCTGCAAATACAGGGCAACGGGGATTCGCCTGGTAATAGACCTGCCGACCACGAACGATGCGCTGGATGATCCCAGCGTCTGAAAGCTGCTTCAGTTCCCTCTGCACTGCACCCAGTCCGACTCCGGCGACGCGGACGATTTGGCGCAGATAAAAGGCATCGTCGACATGGCTGTACAGTAAAGAGAAAACCGCCCGGCGGGTCTTACCAAACAGGGTCCTGGATAGGTTATCGCTGTCAGGCAACGTACTCATTATGGGTACGATTGTACCTCTTTTAGGTACGATTTTCAAG
>CAZEKS010000112.1:0-7053 GCA_964512795.1 uncultured Syntrophaceae bacterium | reverse complement strand
AACGGCGGTGATGGAGGAAAAGGCGGGGACGTGATCCTTCAGGCCGATGCTCAATTGACTACCCTTCTCGATCTAACCTACCCAAAACAACTTCGTGCCCAAAAGGGAAGTCACGGTAAAGGAAAAGATCAAACCGGAAAGAATGGAGAGGATCTCATCATTCGAGTTCCGGCCGGCACCCTTGTTCGAGATGATCAGACAGAGGAATTGCTGCAAGACCTTCTCTTTGATGCCCAACGATTTGTGGCGGTTGAAGGGGGCCGGGGCGGTCGGGGAAACGCCCGGTTTGCCACTTCCACGCTGCGCGCTCCCCGACATGCCGAAAAGGGTGAAAAAGGACAGGAGCGTCATCTTCGACTCGAACTGAAGCTTCTCGCCGATGTAGGGCTTATCGGTTATCCCAATGTCGGAAAATCAACCCTCCTCTCGAGAATTTCATCTGCCAGACCGAAGATCGCAGACTACCCTTTCACCACCCTTGTTCCCAATCTGGGCGTGGTGAACCGGGAAGATCACCGACCTTTTATTGTTGCAGACATTCCAGGATTGATCGAAGGTGCCTCGAAAGGAGCCGGGCTCGGACTGACCTTTCTTAGACATGTGGAACGGACACGCCTTCTCATTCATCTCTTGGATATCTCGGAGGGGCCTTCTCGCGGTGCGGTCAAGGACTTCCATGCTCTCAACCATGAATTGACGGCCTACGACCCTTCGCTTCAGAAAAAAACGCAACTCGTTGCCCTCAACAAAATAGATCTTCCGTCGGTGCGGGAAAGGGCAACGGACATTGAAAATCAATTTAATAAGATGGAACATCGGCTTTATCTGATCTCCGGCCAAACAGGAGAAGGGGTGGAAGAACTCGTAGAAACAGTGTTCAGAGAACTGGATTTGATTAAAAACAATTTTTCATGACCCGTGAATAGTGTAAATGCGCTGTGTTAATTGGCTAAGGCTAAGGTTAGGAAGCCCGTTTAAGTAGAAAGTCAAATGGGTTATGGGTGACGACGCTGGTATCGAAGCAGGAAGCTCGTACAAAAAGAAGCTCGAATATCCAGTATCGATAAACGAGTCTCGATACAAGCTTCGACAACGGCAAACGTTATTTCCCTTAAGAAGTTTTGTGCGTAAGATGTAACCGACTAACGAAACGGGTATCTCGTAGAGTCGAGTCTCCGACTTTACCCTTACCACAAGACTAATACTTTGTGTTTTTGATATGGGCAACAAGGATATTCGTAAAAAAATCCTGGGAAGAGGGAGACGAATCGTTGTGAAGGTAGGCTCCAGTATTTTGGCCTCCGTTGAAAAAGGGCTCCATTACGACGTCTTCTCCCGTTTAACCAAAGAGATTTCGGAATTGAAGCGGCAAGGCTATGAGATCGTTTTGGTCTCCTCCGGTGCCATTGCGGCAGGAATGGAGAAATTGGGCTACAAGACCCGCCCCCAGGCCATCACACAGAAACAGGCCACCGCAGCCGTGGGTCAGACCCGATTGATGAACATCTATGAAAACTACTTCTCGCGCTATCAGCAGATGGTTGCACAGGTTCTTCTGACTCATGATGATTTGAGTCACCGGAGGAGGTTCCTCAATGCCCGCAATACCCTGCTGACCCTTCTCGAACTCGGAATCATCCCGATCATTAATGAAAATGATACCGTGGTGGTAGATGAGATCAAAGTTGGTGATAACGACAACCTTTCGGCTCTCATCACCAACCTGATTGGGGCGGATCTTCTCATCATCCTGACAGATATTGAGGGCCTATGTGACTCGGACCCCAGGGTGAACCCGAATGCCCGATGTATTTCTCTGGTGGAGGACATCGATGCGGATACGGAGCAGATCGCAGGGGGAACGAAGAGCCAGATGAGCGTTGGAGGAATGGTCAGTAAGATCCAAGCTGCCAGGAAAGCATCCCGCTTTGGAATTCCCACAGTGGTGGCGCGCGGAACCAAGGAGGAAGTCCTCCATCAGATTTTGAAGGGTAAGGAGATCGGGACGCTGATTCTCCCGAAAGGGGAAGCCTTGAGCAGTCGGAAACATTGGATTGCTTTTAACCCAAAACCAAAGGGCGATCTCATCGTGGATGACGGGGCGAAGAAAGCTATTGTCCAGAAAGGAAAGAGCCTGCTCCCATCCGGCGTCGTCAAAATCAAGGGGGGGTTCGATCGGGGGGATTTGGTCACCTGTCTGGGACCTCGTGGAAAGGAATTCGCCAGGGGTCTGGTCAATTACAGCGCTACGGAACTTGAAAAAATCAAAGGCCTTCGAAGCGATCAGATCGAATCGGTTTTGGGTTATAAATATTCTGACGAAGTGATTCATCGGGATGATTTGGTTGTTTTATGAAAAAGAAAATGGATTTCAGGACAGAAGTGAGAGAATTGGCCAGAAAGGCTCAGGAGGCCTCTCATCGGCTGGCCCAGCTTTCCACCGCCGCAAAAAACGAGGCCTTGCTCGAGATGGCAGAAAATCTAGAACGGCATCGGAACCGGCTGATTAAAGAAAATCGAAAGGATCTTGCCGCTGCGGAGAAAGGGACTCTTTCTTTGTCATTGGTCGACCGATTAAGATTGACCCCTTCCGTCATCCGTGGGATGGCAGAAGGGCTTCGGGAAGTGGCTCGTCTTCCCGATCCAGTGGGCGAAGTGGTCAAGATGTGGAAAAGGCCAAATGGTTTGATAGTGGGAAGAATGAGGATTCCCATTGGTGTCATTGGAATCATTTATGAATCAAGGCCCAATGTCACCGCCGATGCCTCAGGCCTCTGCCTCAAATCTGGCAACAGTGTCATTCTGAGGGGGGGTTCAGAAGCCTTCCATTCGAATCAAGCTATCGGACAAATTCTTCAAAGGGTCCTCGTGAAGAGGGGACTCCCCCGGGAGGCGATCCAGATCTTTCCTCATACTGAGAAAGAAGCGATCCGGGAGATGCTCCAGTTGGAAGATCAGATTGATCTCATCATCCCCAGAGGGGGAAAAGAGCTCATTCGATTCGTGAAAAATCATTCAAAGATCCCTGTCATCAAACACTACAAAGGAGTCTGCCATATCTTCGTGGATGAGACCGCTGATCTGGAGATGGCCAGCCTGGTCTGCCTCAATGCAAAAGTCCAAAGACCAGGGGTGTGCAATGCCTTGGAGACTTTGTTAGTTCACGAAAAGGTGGCAAGTCGATTCCTTCCAAAGGTAGCGAGAGTCCTTCGGAAGGAAGGGGTGGAACTGAGGGGATGCCCTCGGACAAAAAAAGTTCTCTCTCACATCAAGGAGACACGGGAAGAGGATTGGTTTCAAGAATATTTAGACCTCATTCTCTCCATCAGGGTAGTGAAGGGAATCCATGAGGCTGTTGAACACATTGCGAAATATGGCTCGTTGCACACAGAAGCCATCATCACCTCTGATTATCAGAATGCACAGAGGTTTTTAAAAGAAGTCAACTCCTCCTGTGTCCTGGTCAACGCCTCGACGAGATTCAATGACGGGTTCGAGTTAGGACTGGGCGCAGAGATCGGAATCAGCACCTCCAAACTTCATGCTTTTGGACCTATGGGGTTAGAGGAATTGACCACTACTAAATTTATCGTTTATGGAGAAGGACAAACACGAAAATAGAAATAATCAAAGGGAATGTTGGAATACAGGAACAATGGAATATTGGAAAACCAATGCGAAAAGATCCTACGGTTGCCTTATTTCTGACTCATCATTCCATCATTCCAGAAAGGGGAAAGTAGATAACTGGAGACGGAAGGAGAGCAGAGATAGAAAAGAAAGCTGGGGCATCAGAGAGAAGGATTGGCCTGTTTGGGGGGACCTTCAATCCCATCCATCTGGGTCACCTCCGGGGTGCAGAAGAGATTCGGGAGGCATTTCGTCTTGAGGAGATCATCTTCATCCCTTCCTCCATTCCACCGCACAAGGTGACAGAAAAAATCATCGAGGCGAAGCACCGACTGGAAATGGTGAGGTTGGCTACCTCAAACAATCCCCATTTTTCTACCAGTGACCTTGAGCTCTTAAGGCCCGGAAAATCTTACTCTATCGACACCCTCCGGTTTTTTCGAGAGAGATATCAGGACACCTTTTTCTTCATCCTGGGAAGGGATGCCTTTGTAGAGATTAAGACGTGGAAGGAATTTCAAAATCTCTTTTCACTTTGCGACTTTATCGTAATGGCCCGGCCGGGATCTCAAAAAAACGGTTTGTCCTCGCCACTCCCAAAGGCCTTGATCCCGAATTTTCGATATGACCCTGGGGAAAAAGCCTGGGTCCACCTCTCGGGCCACCGGCTCTATTTTAAGGAAATCTCGTTTCTCGATATCTCTTCTACAAAGATAAGGGAGTTGATCGAAAAGGGGGCGTCTGTGAGGTACCTGATCCCAGCCAAGGTGGAGGCTTATATTCAAAAACACAGGCTTTATCACAAGAGCCCCTGACTTAAAAAAAAATCATTTTTAAGCATTTTTTATTTGTTATCTAAATTTTTTCTGGTATAATACGAACCTTAAAATTACTCATAGGAGGATATGGCCACCGATTCGAAAACAAAATCCTTGCTCTGCTTGAAGGCAGCGCTTGAAAAAAAGGCCTTAGACCCGGTCCTTCTTGAGTTGAAAGGGACGATTTCCTTTACTGATTATTTCCTCCTCTGCAGTGGCAAGTCTGATCGTCAGGTCCAGGCCATCGCCCGAGGGATTGAGGAGGCACTCAAGAAGAAAGGGATTCGGCCTCTTGGTCAGGAAGGAATGACCGGGGGAAGATGGATTTTGATGGATTATGAGGATGTGGTTGTCCATATTTTTCTGGAACCTGTGAGAGAATTTTACGATTTGGAAGGGCTTTGGATCGACGCCCCTCGAATGGATCTCCAAGAAGGAGGAAGTATTGGTTAAAGGAAAAGTTAAGTCCAAAGTTAAATCTCGAGCTAAATTCCAAGCGAGACCCCAAGTTAAGTCCCAAGTGAAAGCGCAAGTGGATCCGAACAAGGGACTGGATAAACTGGATAAAAGGACGATCGCAAGGTTTAGAAAAATTCTTTTCAAGGAACGGGAACAGATCGTCGGTGAAGTCAAACAGATCGTCGAATCTTCGAATGAAATGGGGCAAGATGGTATTCAGGACATTGGGGATGAGGCGGCCAATATTTATAACAAACAGATCTTGCTCAGCTTAAATGAGAATGAGCGAATGAGGCTCAAGGAGGTAGATGAATCTTTAGATCATATTGAGAATGGAGCCTACGGGATCTGCGAGGAATGCGGAGGCCCTATCAGTTTAAAACGACTCGAGGTTCGACCGGTAGCGAAATATTGTGTTCCATGTTTAACCAAATTGGAAAAGGGAACGTTATAGACGATGTTAGTTAAACTTTTGTTCACCTTCCTTTTTATTTTGATGATTTTCTTCCTTTGGCTTTCATACCAGAATCCCTTAGACGTAGAATTCCATTTTTTTGGCGAGACGTTTGAAACGGAACTCTCCATCCTTATGATCTCCTCTTTTGTATTGGGCGCCATGTTGGTTTTCATCAGTACCCTCGCGCGAGATGCCAAACGGGCGATCAAAGACTATCTCAATTCTCGCCAAAAAAGAAAGGAGGAATCCCTCACGGAGGAATTCAATAAAGGGATGGATGTTTTTCTCCGGGGGGATCTGGCCAAGGCTAAAACCCACTTCATTGAGGTGTTAAAAAGAGATCCCATGCAGATCGATCTCTATCTCCGGCTTTCGGAGATCGCCCTTCACGAAGGCAATGATCAGGACGCCCTTCATTGGTTGGGGAAAGCGGAGCTGATCGAAATGAGAAATATAGACATCCTCCTCAGTCAGGCAAGGGTATACCAGCGTATGAAACGATTCGATGAAGCCATTCGGGTTCTGAATCGGGCCATCGGTTTGGATGAGACGAATCTCAAAGCGTTAAAAAGTTTGAGGCAGATTTATCAGGATAGCAGAAGGTGGGAGGAGGCGATCCGAATCCAAAGATCCATTCTCAGATTTACCAAGGGGAAACAGGCAGAGGAGGAGGAAACCCTTTTCTATTTGGGGTTGAAATACGAGCGTGCCAGGGATCTTTTAAGCCGTGGGGGCGAAAAAAATCTGGAGAATGCCCTGAAGGAGGTAAAAGAGATCGTTCGAGAAAGGAAGACTTTCCAGCCTGGATTTGTATTGCTGGGTGATATCTACCTCCGGATGGGAAGATGGGCCTCTGCAGGGAAGGTCTGGGAAAAGAGTTTCACCCGATTCAAATCCGTCGTCTTCATCCTTCGCTTGGAAGAGCTTTATCTCAGGCGAGAAGATCCGAGTACTCTTATCCGCCTCTATCAAAGGGTACTTCAACGCGATCCCGAAAATTGGGTGCTTGCCTTCTTTTATGCCAAGCTTTGTTTGAGATTGGAAATGTTGGATGAAGCTCTTGAGGAGATCAATGAAATCAGTCTACGGGTAAAGGATTTCCCGGCCTTTCACAGGCTTCTCGCAGAAACCTACCTCCACAAAAAAGACTTTGGTCGTGCCGCCCAAGAATTTGAAAAGACTTTTGAATTGAGCGGCACCGCCTACCTCTCCTTCTTTTGCACCACCTGCGCAAGAGAATCGAAAGAATGGATGGCTTACTGTCCTCAATGTCATCAGTGGAGCACCTATACGATCAAGGAAGCCGAGAAAGCGATCTCCTTGCCTTTTCCGTCTTTTTCCTGAAAGGGTTCACCTCTCATTCTGATTTTCTATATTCCATTTAACCATGATGTCTGTTCTGCCTGCCCGGGGCGGGTATCAACTGGAACGAATCATGAAATTTCGATCAACACTCTTCCAGTTTTTTCTTCCCCCGCAATGCCCCTGTTGTGAAAAATTTTTAGAAGAAGGTCAACAAGGGGTCTGTTCAAATTGTCTTTCGGAGATCCGCTGGATCGTGCCTCCATTTTGTTCCATCTGTGGAATTCCCTTCATCTCTAAAGAGATCGAAGGCCATCCCTGTGGTGCTTGTATGACCCACAGAAAATATTTTACAATGGCAAGGGCTTTGGGAGCCTTCGAAGGGTC
>CAZEKS010000111.1:0-7099 GCA_964512795.1 uncultured Syntrophaceae bacterium | reverse complement strand
TTTACCCCCCTCTCACGTACCACCGCCTCCCTTCAGATTCAAATTGTCTAAAGGACTCTTTATCTTGCCAATGCTCTTTGTACTTACATGGGTGTAGATTTCAGTTGTTTTACTGTGCTGATGACCAAGTATTTTTTGAATATACCTCAAATCCGTTCCGCCTTCTAATAAATGGGTGGCGAAGCTGTGCCTCAGGGTATGGACAGAGACATCTTTTCCTATTTGTGCTTTCTGGCAGGCGTGTTCAAAAATCTTCTGGACTGTTCTTATGGAAATATATCTGCCTGCTCTTGCACCTTCAAAGAGCCATTTCGCGGGCTTATATTCTTTCCAATACTGATTTAAAGTTTCTATTGCCCTCTCTGAAAGCATTATATACCCCGCACTTTTTAATCCGTTAAACTATTCTTAATCCTCTTTATCAAGAATTTATAAGAATTTCCAAAATGTTTTAGTTGTTTTTCCCTTTCACGAGCATCGTTTTCTGACAAGTATGCTTCATAATAGACAAGAACAAAAGGCCGGTAATTCTTAGTTGAAAATACCTTTCCATCTTGATGCTCATTAAATCTTCTTTCTAAATCATTGATAGAACCAATATATTTCCAATGGCTACTCTGTTGGCTTTTAATCAAATAAACGTAATACACAGTCTTAACCTCAAGACAAAATCCTCGCTAAGAATTGTAGGGTAACACGTTTTTGTACCCCGCACTTTTGAAAAAGTGCGGGGTGTAGCTGTATTTCCTTGAAACAAGTTCCCTCCGAAGGTCTTCATAATTATACCCCTCACCCCCGTATCGAGTACGGGGCAAGCTCTGACCCTCTCCCGCAAGTCGTTGCGACTCGAAACCGAGGGGCGAGGGAGTATCTTTTGTTTTGGATGCAGCGGTTTTTAAGGAAGGGTCTATCTGGACGTCTTCATTCCCAAAAACCTTTAAAATCTTCTCCAGCGTGCCATTTAACTTACTGAAACTCCAATACTTTTCTACAGGATGCCATCTGCGGCCATTGATGGTCTTAACTTTTACAACAAGGAGGGGGTCATAGGGAAAGGAGACAATTATGCGACCAGACGAATCATTTGAAATGCGGATTCTGACCATCAGGCAACCCCATTCTTTTTAAAGTTAAAGGTAGAGGAATTGGAAATGTTTATTTTTATATGCAAAATATCATAACCGTTAAATATGTCAATTGGTTTTTTGAATATGAAAGGATTGGGGATTTTGAGTTCGGAGTTTTAGAAAAGGAGAGGATGAAGCAAACCTGCCCTTAAGAGATGCCGAAACAAGTTCGGCATGACACCTTCATCGTTCAGCATGACAAGATCAGTTCTATATTGCCATCCAAACAGCCCCCTCACCCCTGGGCGTTGTTTCCGTTTTCGGGTTTTAACTTTTTCTGGACGCCGGAGGCGTAGACAATGATCGCTGCCTCGCCATCAACAGGGCATTTGTTTTCACAGATGCCGCAGCCCGTGCATTTTTCTTCTTTGATGATGGGGCGTTTCTTATCGTCACCCACGATCGCATGGTAGGAACACTGTTCATTACAGACAAGACAGATCTTATCCGTATCCCAGGCAATACACCGTGTCTTGTCAATATGAGCGACACCCATCTGGTAGAGGCGTTTTTCTTCAACGGGGAGAGGTCGAATCGCTTCGGTGGGACAAATCCTTCCACAATAATTACAGAATTCTTCACAGTAACCGATACGGGGAACGAGCCTCGGTGTGTAAAGGCCAGCTAAGCCTGCCTCCAAAAGCGTGGATTGAAGGGCATTATTGGGACAGACCTTCAAACATTCGCCGCAGCCTGTACAGACAGAAACAAATTTTTCTTCCGGAAGAGAACCAGGAGGTCGAATAAGTCGATTGTTTTTCATTCCACTTTCTGACTGGAGAGGATTGGCTTTGATCATCAATGCTGAAACAACACCAAAAGCCAGAGACCCCAAAACATACCTTCTCGAAAGATCCACACCCGTTACCGTTCTCCAACGAGGTAAGCCAAAACGGAAAGAGACGGTTTCGGGAGGACACTCGAGGCATTTAAAACAGGCGATGCAGTCCTGCTGCCGGTATTCCTTTGGATCTGTTTCATTGATTGCACCCACCGGGCACTCCTTCACACACTTTAGACAGTGAGTACAGTCTTCTGTGACAAACCGCCTCAATATTTGGAAACGTGAAACAATTGAAAAGAGGGTCCCCACGGGACAGAGGTAGCGGCACCAGAATCTCTTTTTCACTACCCCCAAGGCAAGGAGCAGGACAAAAAAGAGAAAAATCAGTAGATTGACCTTGAATACAGGCATTGGAACGGTTGACGCGAAAAAAGAGTTCTTAGGGAGAAAGCTTTGAACTTGGGGAAGGAGGTTATTAAAGACAAAAATGACAGGAGGATAAAAGGCGATGACAAGGGTACGAGTAATGAGACTGATCGGATCAAGAATATACATCACTTGAAAGGCCATCAGGCCTGTGGCAAGCGAGAAGATAAACACACCGTAGCGAAGCCTTTTGAGAGGTTGATCACTTAAACTCTTGGTCCGCATCTTTTCTCTGAAGAGGATTCGGTCGAAAAAATCGATGGTCGCCCCCATGGGGCAAAACCATCCACAAAAGAAATTGCCGAAAACAAATACAAGAAGAAGCACTCCAAAGGCAGGAAGCATTCTCACGATGACCTCTTTCTTCGTCAGGATTGTAATGATCCCGACAAAAGGATCGAGGCGAAGGTAGAGATCCACAGGGATCTTCAGCTCAAGGGGAAAAGCAGTCTTGATGATCAAATAGAGAAGGAAGAGGAATGAAAGGGCTTGAATCGTCCTCCTTAAGTATGGGATCGCTTTTTTCACGTCGCACTGACCTTTTTAACCCGAACTTTTGAGAGGTTGATCTCGCCCAGACCCAATTCATAAGCGTTCTTGACAAACTGAATCTCCTCCGGTTTGAAAGGTTTCCCGGTTTTGGGGTGCTTGAAGAAGATAGCTGCATAAGCATCTGCCGCCACGATATCTGTAGAAGCAATGACCTCTCCAATATCCTCTGTTTTTCCAGGCCCCTTTGGGCCATTGGTTGTGAGAATCCGGATGGCATCCATTACCACCAGGTCCGGTTTTCGGACTGTATTGACATCAGCGATGCATTGATGAAGCCCAATCCTGTGTAGCTGTTCCATATCCCATACGATTCCAATTAAGTTTTTCAATCCCAGGGTAAGTTCGGTGGCAAAGTGTTGTTTGGGAATGGGGAAATTGATGAAGACATCTGATTCAAGCACATCTTTGAGGATTTCAACCGTCTTAAGCTTTTTGCCTTTCTGAACTTCGACCTGTTTATATACATTCCGCCCATGGCCGGAGAAGATGTCTGCCCCAGCCTTCTGAGCGGCCTCTTTTAATCCCGACCTGGAAAAACAAAACTGGTAATTATCACAGGTATGATCCCAGACAGCGACTCGTTTCGCGCCCGCGTCATAGCACATCTTGATCAATGCTGAGAGAAGATCTGGGTTATTCGTGCAGGCCTGTTCAGGTGTCCTTGCCCAGGCGATGTTCGCTTTGATCACGACCCTCTGCCCTTTCTTTACAAATCGGCCCATCCCCCCCAGAGGAACCATGGCGGCCTGCAGAAGTTGGGAGGGGCTTCCATTTTTAGCAATGACCAGGTCAGACTCTTCCGCCGCATGAGCCAGGGAGCTGTAAAATGGAAGCTTATTCGAGAGAAGAGGAAGGGCTGCCGCGGCAGCGGTTCCCTTAATAAACTGCCTCCGGGTGATTTTCTTATTCTGGGAATGATCCATAAATCATTTTCTCCTTTTTCTGCCCAATATTTTTTGATTTCAACTCCGCAATCCGCATTCCGAAATCCGCAATACGATTATGGCGTCAATATCAACCGCGAGACTCCTTTATCTGTCCCAAACCAGATACTATTCTTGTCCTCGGCCGCATAAAATACGGTATTACTCAACAATCCTTTAGAAACCGTCAACGACTCCCACCGCCCTGTCGGGAGATCATAAATACTTACTCCATTATCTCTACAAATTAAAACCTTCTCTCTGGTCACAGTGATGGAATTGATTCCTCCATTCTTTAATGAATCCGTAGGCTCGATTTTATTCCAACGGTCCGAAACAGGGTCGTATTCAAAAAGAGTTCCTGCGATACTCCCTGCCCATATTTTCCGCCCGATACTGACTAATGATTTGATCTCTGTTTCGGTTAACCCTTCTTTCTGGGAATAGGTTTCCCAAGTCTTTTTAACTTTGTCAAAGCGACTGATGCCTCCGTTCGTCCCCATCCAAACGAAATCGGATTGAATTAAAATGGAATTGACAAAATTCCCTGAGAGTCCATCTTCTGTTGAGTAAAATCTCTTCCATTCCTCTGTCTTTTTGTCGAGAAGGGAGAGGCCCTTTTCAGATCCCACCCAAACCCACTCTCCATCCATAGCCATGGATACGACCTTCTTGGCACGGCCGTCGTTCGTATTGATACGTTTCCATGGAGGGTTTCTCTGGGGTCGATAATAGGATATGCCGCCCCCTCCAACTCCATAAAAATAGGTGCCAAACCAGATGCGATCCACATCCGGAAGGATGACAGAAACATGATTATAAGGGAGAAGATTTTGCCAATTGATGCTTACTTCCTTATCCACTTTATCCATTGGCTCTCCCTTGGTCGTATAGGCTTTGTAAATCTTCTTGGACTTATCGTAGAGTGTCGCTCCTCCGCTATAGGTTCCGAACCAAACCTCCTCACCGTGGACGGCAATCGCAAAAACCATTTCGCTGGAAAGACCATCTTGGGGAGTAACGTGTTGAAAGGATAAGGGCCGCTTTAACATACCCGCGTCGGAAGAAAAGGAAACGAAGAAAATAAAAAAGACCGGGAAAGACAATTTTTTTAAAGACTTAATAATTCTTTTCATCTTTCCTCCTCTAAAAGTTCCATAATTATGTCGAATCAAACGGAGTTTTTCAATAGTTCTCGCCATTTCATTCCAGAGAGAAAGTATGATGGGACACAAAAAATTTCATTCGCTTACCTTGACAATCCCCTTTTTGATGATTATCTAAATGGCAGCGCTAAAGGGTTGTTTTTTATCTGTTAACCAACCAAACTTAAAGAAGATCCGTAACTAATTAATTTTAAAGAGTTTTACTTTCTGAGGAGGTGATGCAATATATTCATTAATAATGTAATTTTATTTCCAATTTTACCGATTTGAAAACCACTGACCAAGAAAGGAGAAGTCAAAGATGAAGATCAGACCGTTACAGGACAGAGTGATTGTCAAACGACTCGAGGAGGAAGGGAAGACAAAAGGTGGGATCATCATTCCTGACACTGCCAAAGAGAAACCACAGGAAGGAAAAGTCATCGCCGTTGGGAAGGGAAAGATGACAGAAGACGGTAAGGTGATCCCTCTCGACGTGAAGGTTGGAGACAAAATTCTTTTCGGAAAGTATTCGGGCACAGAGGTCAAGATTGAAGGGGATGAGCATCTCATCATGCGAGAAGAAGATATCCTAGGAGTGATTGAAGGAAAATAACAAATTTCAAAGAAATGGAGGGAAGTTAAAATGGCAAAGGAACTGAAGTTTGCTCAGGATGCCCGTAATGCAATTTTGCGGGGAGTCAATATCTTAGCCGATGTGGTCAAGGTCACCCTGGGTCCAAAAGGAAGGAATGTCATTTTGGAAAAATCTTTTGGATCCCCGACCGTCACCAAAGACGGTGTGACCGTAGCCAAAGAAATCGAATTGGAAGATAAGTTTGAGAACATGGGCGCACAAATGGTCAAGGAGGTGGCTAGCAAAACCTCCGACACGGCAGGGGATGGGACGACGACGGCCACTGTCTTGGCCCAGGCGCTTTATCGTGAAGGATCGAAGGTGGTTGCAGCCGGTGCCAACCCCATGGATGTGAAACGTGGGATTGATATGGCTGTCGAGGAAGTGTCGAAAGAGTTAAAGAAGCTGAGCAAGCCGACGAAGGATCAGAAAGAGATTTCTCAAGTCGGGAAGATCTCTGCCAATAATGATGAAACCATCGGGAACATCATTGCCGAGGCGATGAACAAAGTGGGCAAAGAAGGTGTGATCACAGTAGAGGAAGCGAAGGGAATGGAGACAACGCTCGATGTGGTAGAGGGGATGCAATTCGATCGAGGATATCTCTCTCCTTACTTTGTCACCGATCCTGAGAAGATGGAAGCGGTGCTCGAAGATGTCTACATCCTTCTCAACGAGAAAAAGATCTCCAACATGAAAGATATGCTCCCCATCCTGGAACAGATTGCCAAGATGGGAAAACCCCTCTTAATCCTTTCCGAGGATGTGGAAGGGGAGGCCCTCGCTACTTTGGTGGTCAATAAACTCCGAGGAACCCTCAAGTGTTGTGCTGTGAAGGCCCCCGGTTTTGGAGATCGCAGGAAAGCGATGCTGGAGGATATCGGTATCCTCACCGGAGGAAGAGTCATTTCTGAGGACTTAGGCATCAAGTTGGAAAATATCAAATTGAACGACTTGGGCAGGGCAAAACGGATCACGATCGACAAAGACAACACGACCATTGTCGATGGAGCAGGAGACAAAGACGATATTGAAGCGAGAGTAAAACAGATCCGTGCTCAGATCGAGGAAACCACCTCCGATTATGATCGGGAGAAGCTTCAGGAACGCCTGGCTAAGATTATCGGCGGGGTGGCCGTGATCAATGTGGGTGCAGCCACGGAAACCGAGATGAAGGAGAAGAAGGCCCGTGTCGAAGACGCCCTGAACGCAACCCGGGCTGCTGTAGAGGAAGGAATTGTTCCAGGGGGTGGTGTGGCCTACCTCCGCTGCCTTTCCGCACTGGATAGAATGAAATTAGAAGGAGATAAGAAGATCGGGGTCGATATTGTGAAGAGAGCCTTAGAGGAACCTATTCGCCAGATCGCCAATAACGCCGGTCAGGAAGGTTCTGTGGTGACGGAGAAAGTGAAGAATGAGAAGGGAGCCTTTGGATTCGATGCTGCACAGGACGAGTATACGGATATGATCAAGGCAGGAATCATCGATCCTACCAAAGTGGTCAG
>CAZEKS010000110.1:0-7101 GCA_964512795.1 uncultured Syntrophaceae bacterium | reverse complement strand
GCGCAAAATGTTTCTCAAAGAACATGGACTGGTTTGAGATGCCCAAGAAAGGCAAGCTTGAAACTTTTACCACCGCCTATTATGCGCCGTTTGGTTTTGAGGGGGACCCGCCCTACAGCATGGGTGTTGTGGATTTTGGCAATGACCTGAAACTCTTCGCCCGGATAGCAAAAGACATAAAGCTTGAAGAGGTAAAGGTGGGCATGGACGTGACCGTCAGACCTTTAAAGTACGAAGATAATCAGCTTTCCTTCGAGATTGCAAAAACCTGACCAATGGAGCCCCGCGAGCAAGCCCTGTACCGTGATGGTGCAGGGCAAACCCTCTGGTATCACTCCAAACGTCCCTTCGGGGCGAACATCCCGCACCAGAGGACCAATTCATCCACAGGTAAACCTGTGGTTCTCTTGGTGCCGGGATGGAATCTGTTACAGGAGGCCAAAGGAATCCATGTCCCCTCCATTTAATCGCTTTGACGGATACAACATTTTCGATGATAAAGGCGAGGTGAAGCGTCTCGTCGAAAGCTTAATCCAGGATAAGGACCCCGATGTAACCATTGAAAGTATGAGAAAAATGGATTATTGCTACCTCTTTACACTTTCTAAAAGAGGCATGACCACAGAAGTTGAACTGCTCCGAGCTGGAATCGAAGAGAGCGGGGAGTGGAGAAAAGGGAAAATCGACGAAACCCTCATCAAAAGGATCACAGACGCCCTCATCGGGCTTTAACCCCTTTGTCTTTCGAAAAACCTTGTTACCGATACATCTCCTTGGCAGCCAGATTTTCAGGATTGACTTCTGTTGTTGATAGATCGACGATCCACGTCCTGACCAAGGGCGGACCCGCCCCTTCTCCTGAAGATTGGGTCACCCGATATTTATTCTTTCCAATTTCCTTTCCTTCATATCTCCATTTTAGATTTGGAAAAGATCGCATTTTCTCTTCGATCATCCTCATTTCGACAGACCTCTTCTTACCTGTCGCGGGATCAGTCAGTGTAGTATGATTTTTTACCAGCTCTATGGCCTCCGAGGCACGCGCCTTCGATTGGCTCAAACTTTTCTTCTTCGGGCTTGCCTTCTTCGCAACGGACATGAGACTTCCTTCCGTAATTTTTATCTCTAAATAGTTTCCATCCGCACTTAAATAGCCCGTTTGACCCGAATCAAATTTCACCTGATAGAAATTCATCGTCCCCAAACGATTCTGGACCACCTCCATGATGACGAAACCTTCTTTCTCTCTCTTCACTCTCAATTTTCTTCCAAGATCATCCGGGGATTCATAGAACTCTGCTGGATTAACCGTTGGGACGGTCATCAACCGTTTGCCGATATTCCGTTTCAATTTGGCGAGCTTCTCTTTTTCGTACTCCTCGATGGCCGGAATAGGACCGACTTTTGATTCTTCCTTAGGAGAAGACCCTTCCTCATTTTTCGCCAAGAGGGATAAAGAATCTTTAGGAGACTGTTGACCGAGGCATGGGCAGGTTTGAACAAAGGAGAAATAGAGAAAAGTAATGAATACGATCAAAATGGGCAGGCGGACATTCATGGGTTAATCCTCCTGTTAAAATATCGCATGCAAATACGATGCCCTCTCCTAAAACTCATAACTTATTGAAATCCCTAAATCCGGAAAGGACTATTTCTGAAGAACCTGATCCGAAATATATCTTTTGTCCAATTTTGTGAAGCTCCACGCCCTAAAGGGCGGGGCTTCCCGGGGAGGTAGTTTCCGTTCTTATTGTGCCCCTCGACCCCACCCTAAAAGGGCGGGACCGGGGCACTTGCCGGCCAAAATCATAATCTATTGCAGGCAACCCACAAAACCCAGTGAAACGAAAGAAAGGAACATTTGAGAAAACAGAATATTTCTTCCCTACAAAGTCCTTAGCAGGGACTATTCTCTGTGATCGAACATTACGAGTTGAATTTGAGCATGACGTTTGAAGGCAGTGGCAGTTGCCCCGTTTTTTTATGTAACCTTGAACTGGTCAAGGAATTTTCTCACACACTGCTGAGCAAAAACCATTTTTGAAGAAGCAAGGGGTGCTATTTCAAGAAGTTTAGCACTTCTATCTTCACGACCTAAAATGTTCCAATAGAATCGTTCTCCCAAAATGAACATCGTGCTACTATCCTTGCCTTTCGTAAAAATTTTAAAATATTCATCCAAACGGCTAAAACCTTTTGAAACCAGTTTATCAATTTCAGACTCCTTAAACCTAAGCTGCTTAAGGTGTAAGGACATTTCTTCAAGGATACCATTGTTGATTTTATCCATCGTGGCATCGAAATGGAACTTCTCGGAAATTGCGAGTTGTGCACCGAACAGGATCCCTGCTATGACTTCGATAAAATGGGATCCAGGTAGGGGTTCATTTATTTTTAATGTTTCAAGCATAATGGTACGATATGATAGATCATTTTTGGGATCACTAAAGGTCTTCCTGATGAGTCCATCGTAAATGCTGCGACCGAGGTCATGGGCACTGATTTTCTTTTTTCCCAAAAGCATACTCCCCTTCTCTACCTTGGAATACCATTTCTCGGAGAGGTATCTTTTAATGGGTAACCCAGTAACGACATTCCAGGGTAGCGTTGGTTTCGGTTCATTTGGGAGCATTATCCTTTACTTCAATTAATTGTCCGCCATTAACCTTAATCCAAAAGAGTTCTCTACACTTTTCACATTTTATATTTCCCTGAAAATTATAAGGTATATCTTCATATTCATGAGTTTCCCCACATCGCCCACAGCGTATCTTAAGTTTCGGTTCCATTTCCCAACCTCCTTTGCTTTCACATATTCTGAGGAAGCATTATAGCTAAGTTCTTTATCAAGAAACGTCGCATTCGTCAATCACAAAATTCAGGTGTGTTAAGACACACAAATACACCCAATTAACTTATTGATTATGGCTTGAAATCTACACTTTTGACCGAAAAGGCTTCGATGAAGACTTCAGGAAGAAGTTCTCAGTCAGTGCTTCTGACAGTTATCGTGCTTTGGGGGGACGGAAAAGTAGACCTAATATCATTAGGTTAGAAAAATTCACTTTATTTCATAATAGATCGAATCCCCGAAGGAGCGCGACTGAATTTTTCCTTCTTGAATCAAGGGATTAAGGTATGCCTCTAATTCATTCCGAGTGATTCCCATCCCTTTGGAGAGGTCAGATAGAGAAAGCGGCCTTCTTTTCAGAATCTTCAATATCTCTTCTTTGATATCCCTTTCCGAAACCACTGGTGGATGACGGTCGAATTCCGAGATGATCGAAGCCTTTTCGCCAAAAAAGGCTCTGATTTCTTCCATCTCTTTTTGATTCAAAGGGACTGCCCATTTTTCAGAAGGAGGCCGAACGACCGTGTTGAGATGAATGCGATCAGGCTGGATTCGATCAATCACCTTTTTCATCCTCAGAAGTTCTTTTTTGCCATCATTGACATCTCTACAGAATAATATCTCCAGCCAAATCTGACCTTTGTAAACCTTTCTGAATTCAATCAATCCCTCAATCACCTCTTCGATAGAAAACCCTGGACGGGGCCGATTGATCCTCATGAAAACTTCTGACGATACAGCATCTAACGAAGGGAGCACAATATCCGCACGGATAAGATCCTGCCTGACCTCTTCTTCGTAGAGTAAAGATCCATTGGTGAGCACAGCAACCGGTATGGAGGTGATCGCTTTAATTCCTTCTATCACTGAACGGATTTGAGAATGGAGGGTTGGTTCTCCGGAGCCGGCAAGCGAGAGATAATCGATGGAGGAAGTCTCTCCCTTAAGAAAGCTCCTCACTTCTTCAAGAATATCCTTTACCGGAACGTATTCTTTTCTTGCAAGAGTCTTTTCTGTGGTGTTCCCAATCTGGCAGTAGATACAGTCGTAGGTGCAGATTTTGTGGGGGACGAGGTCAATCCCGAGCGACCTTCCCAATCTTCCGGAAGGAACCGGACCGTAAAGATGAAGATAAGATTTCACTCTTCCTTCGCTATGCCCTATGCCCTATGCGCTGCGATTGTTTATGCTCCGAATTTTTTTAACTTCAATCCGTTGGCTAACATCAATGAAATGATATCCTTGGCAGGAAACCTGCTCAGCTGTCCTCTCTGACAATTTCTCTCTGTGAAGCGCCGGAGGCCGTCAGGTCGGACATAATTTGAAAATAGAAGGATGGGATTGGGATGCCAACTGTGAGATTTTAAGACAGTGGGAGTGGAATGATCTCCCGTGATGACTAAGACATCCGGTTTCAGTTTGAAAATGGAGGGCAGGATCCGGTCTATCTCCTCAATCGCTTTCACCTTCATTTTAAAATTCCCATCTTCTCCAGCCATATCCGGTTTTTTGAAATGGATATAAAAGAAGTCATATCGATCAAAATATTTCTTCAGGGTCTCCACTTCATCCCGAAGGGTTTCTCCTGTCTTCAAAATCTCCATTCCCACTATCCTCGCCAGTCCGCGGTACATGGGGTAGGTCGCAATGGCAGCCGGCCGCAGTTTAAATCTCTCTGACATCGCTGGGATATGCGGTATTTTTGAAAACCCTCTGAGCAGGATCATATTGGCAGGATGAAATGATTTGAGCACCTCAGCGGCCCGCTTCAAATAGAGGTTGATGATTTCCGCCGTCCTTCGGGCCTCCTGAGAAAGCCCTTCCGTCCCTTTTGCTTTGAGCCCATCTTTCTGGGGATCGGCATCGGTCAAATCATCCCTCAAACCTGCTCCTCGAAAAACAAGGACAAACCGATGCTCTCTCCCGGGATAAATAGAAATGCGAACCCCTTCGACCTCTTTGATCTCATTTCCAAGAAACTCACAAACCTTTCCGCTCTTTTCGGTCGGAATTCTCCCGGCTCTTCTATCGACAACGATCCCTTGATCATCAATGGTTGCAAAATTGCCCCTTACGGCTAAATCGTCTTGGGTCAGTGGAATATCGCTCCCCAATGCCTCCATCACCCCTCTTCCAATCCCGTATCGAAATGGGTCATAACCAAAAAGGGCTAAATGGGAAGGACCGCTCCCCGGGGTGATCCCGTAGGAAACAGGATCGATCAATCCACAGACAGCCTTTGGAGTGAACCGATCAAGGTTTGGAGTTTTCGCCGCCTCTAACTCTGTTTTCCCGCGGATGGGCAATCCACCGATCCCATCAATCACGACCATCACCAACTTCGATTCCGTTTGAACTGCTAGGGATTGAAGAACCTCTTCTGGGATCATCTTCTTTAATCTCCCCCCTTTGATAAAAATTCGAATACCGGTGTTAAACTCTAAACCCAAAATCCTAAACTCTAAACAAACTCAAATGTCCAAAACACAAAACTCAAAACCCCATTTTTTTGAGTTTTAGATTTTGGATTTATTTAGGATTTAGAGTTTAGTGTTTAGAGTTTAAAGCATCTCAATTTCGTGCTTCAAATTTAGGATTTATTTTTTAGGATATTTTTCATAAAAAATAAACTCAGATGGCTCTTTTCTTCTTGGAGCGCTTCCTTCACCGGCTGGGTATCCGAGAGGGGTCATGGCCACCACTTCGACGTTCTGAGGAACTCCCAAGATCTCCTCCGCCTTTTTATGATCGAACATCCCCACGATGACCGTGCCCAACCCCAGCCCATGGGCAGCCAGACAGAGATTTTGCATGGCGAGACCAGTATCAAACATAAACCAGTCTCCCCTCACCGTTTCCACTTGGCTCTTATAGTAACCGGAGATCCCTTTCCGTCCACACATGACAAGAATAATGGGCGCTTCAGCCATCGATGGAAGGGCGGGATTGTTTTTGGGCACTGTCTTTGCTACCTCCGATTTTATTTTCGAATCCCGGATTACAATGATCTCCCAGCATTGCGTGTTTGACCAAGATGGTGCCCATCTCACTGCTTCAATCAAAGTACGGAATGCTTCTTCAGGAACAGGATCGGGTTTATATTTCCGAATGCTTCGTCTCCCTTTGATCGCCTCCATTAAATCCATGTCTCCTACTCCCGGTCTTAGGATAACCTTCTTCTCTTTATTAACTATCTTATTATTACTAGTTTGTAAAGGGGAGGGTTCTTGTTCTCTCTCGGAGATTGCAGTTCAGGTTATTGAAAAAATATCCTGGCACAACCATGGACTCAGAACACAAATGAAAAGGTCTGATCTTTTATCCAATCCAGGAGATTTCGTCGATGGAGGTTTATCTCGATTTGATAGTGGTTGAAGTGTTGTCTGAAGTCGTCACCGATCTTTTCACGCTCATTCCGACATCTGCCATGAACCTTGGAATACCGGTCCCGTCTATGACATTTCCATTTTTGATGATAATATCCAGCATCCTATCCCCCATCCTTAACTTGAATAGGGTCAATTCCATTCCTGTTGATCTAATGATGCCAGCAATTCATTCCGTGGCACAGAGGTACTTCAGCCGGATCTCCTCATTCCTTCTTAGCTCGTCAATGGTCGATTCGTGGACGATGATCCCTTTACTGATGATATAGGCATAATCCGCTACCTTCAATGCCATCGGATAATTCTGCTCCACCAAAAGGATTGAAAATCCACGCTCTTTGAGCTGGCTAATGATCTGGCCAATTGTTGAAACAATGATGGGAGCCAGTCCTTCCGAAGGTTCATCCATCAAGAGCAGATCAGGGTTCGTCATTAAAGCCCGGGCAATGGCCAGCATCTGTTGTTCGCCGCCGCTGAGGAGATTTCCTCTCAGTTTAGACCGTTCCTGCAGGATGGGGAAATAAGAATAGACGGTATCGACAGACCAACCTTGATTTCCTCTGCCTGTTCTTGCTGCCATCGTGAGATTTTCTTTCACACTCAATGAGGGGAAAATGTGTCTTCCCTGGGGAATCAAGCCAATTCCCATTTGGGCAATCTGGTAGGAGCGAAGGCTGGTAATATCTATCCCATTGAATCGAACCGATCCACGACGGGGGGGTGTAAACCCAACAATGGAGCGGATAGTCGTCGTTTTGCCCATGCCATTTCGGCCCAGGAGAACGGCTACAGAGCTTCTTTTTACCTCCATCGTAATTCCCTGGAGGATGTAACTCTCTCCATAATAAGTATGGACATCAACCA
>CAZEKS010000109.1:0-7138 GCA_964512795.1 uncultured Syntrophaceae bacterium | reverse complement strand
TCTTCACATTCGTGGGATAGTTGAGTCTCATCGAACCTGCCAGGTCCGCCGCACTGTAGGCTCAATGCTCACAGCAAAAGGCCAATACCTCAGGCTCAAAAACGTGTCCGTGTCCGTGATTCGTGTCCGTCTTTTTTGGGCCTTGGCCTGATTCTATTTTCTCCTGAACTGTCTCGGTCATCTTTATCTCCATTTCAAATTGCAAATTGCAGATTTCAAATTTTTGAAGATTCTTAAATCCTTTCCAATCTGCAATCTAAAATCTGAAATTTGAAATTCTATAACGCTATGCGCTTTGCTCTATGCGCTCTGCGCTTATGTCCATGATAAGGGCTTGGCACTTGGCCCACAATTGGGAATCCCTGAAGTGCATTAATTCAATGGCTCTGGCCGGACACTCGGCAGCGCAACTGCCACAGCCCTTGCACTTGGCCAGATCAATCTCTGCCTCGCCCTTCGCATTGATCACCGGCACTTCATAGGGACACACCCTCACACAGGTCAAACAGGCCGCACACCGCTCGCCCTCCACCATGGCCACCACACCACCCACCAACATCTTCTCTTTGGATAAGATGGTGCAGGCTCGAGAAGCTGCTGCGCTTGCCTGAGTGATCGTTTCGCTGATCAATTTCGGTCCGTGGGCGCCACCAGCTAGATACATACCATCCGTTGCAAAATCAACAGGTCTTAACTTCATATGGGCTTCCAAGAAGAAACCTTCCATCGTTCGAGGAAGCTTCAGCATCGTTGCCAATTCTTCATTTTCTCTCGGAAGGGTGGCTGCGGAAAGAACCACAAAATCAGGCCTTATCTCCATCCGTTCCTTCAAGATTCTATCCAGATAGGAGACGGTGAGATTTTGCCCATCCTTCTTGACTTCGGGCTTTTCTTCGGGTTCGTATCGGAGGAATAGGATCCCTTGCTCCCGGGCTTTGGCGTAGTAGGATTCTGCAAGACCATAGGTCCTCATATCTCGATAAAGGATAGAGATATTTGCATTGGGATTCAATTCCTTGATCTTGAGAGCATTCTTCACGGCTGTTGCGCAGCAAGTCCGGCTGCAGTTGGGTCGCTCCTTGTTTCTTGATCCTACACATTGAATCATCACAATGTGATTGGCTCGAGCCAACTCGTCAGGTTGATTGACAATCCGGCCTTCCAATTCAAGCTGCGTGACAATGCGCGGGTCTTCGCCATAGAGATATTCGTTTGGTTTCCATTCTTGAGCGCCTGTGGCCAAGATCGTTATACCATGTTCAATCTTCCGGTAATACATGGCAGGCGCCACCATCACTCCAGTGGAGAAGTTTCCTTTGGAGCCGCTGAAATCAACCACCAAGGCATTGGTGATGATGTGGACGGAAGGATGGTTCGTCACTCGATTGATCAAATCCTTTAAAAAGGCCTGGACATCTTGACCTTCGAGGGTATAGTGAAGGTTTCTAAGATTTCCCCCAAGCTGAGCCTCCTTTTCGAGAAGGAAAATCTCAAACCCCTGATCTGCAAGTTTGAGGGCAGAGGTCATTCCAGCCACGCCCCCTCCGATGACCAATCCCTTTTGGATCACCGGCAATCCAAGTTCGCCGAGAGGTCGGATCAGGCGGGCATTGGCCACGGCCATGCGGACAAGATCCTTCGCCTTAAGGGTGGCTTCTTTCTTCTGCCGCATATGAACCCAGGAACATTGATCGCGGATATTCGCCATCTCGAAGAGGTATTTATTTAATCCTGCTTCCCGGCAGGTTTCTCTAAACATCGGTTCATGGGTTCTTGGAGAACAGGAGGCCACAATGACACGATTTAGATTATTTTCTTTGATCGCATTCTTAATTTTTTCCTGGGTGTCCTGGGAACAGGTATAAAGGTTGTCCTCAACATGGACGACGTTTTTCAGTGTCCTCGCATACTCCCTGACTTCAGGGACATTGACCACGCCTCCGATGTTGATGCCGCAGTTGCAGACGAAGACCCCGACGCGGGGTTCCTCCGCCGTCACATCCGTCTCGGGAGGATATTCCTTCTTGGTGACCATTGTCCCTCGTGCCGAAGCGATCAGTCCTGTGGCATCGGCCACCGCACCGCTTGCCTGAGAGACCGTTTCTGGAATGTCTTTCGGTCCCTGAAACACACCACAGACATAGACGCCTGGTTTGGAGGTCGAAGTGGGTTCAAAAGGTTTTGTCTTGCAGAATCCATGAGACTCCACTTCAATACCCATCCGCTTTGCCATCCCAACCGTTTCTTTGGAGGGGACCATGCCTACAGAGAGAACCACTAAATCGAATTCCTCTTCAACAATCTTTCCCTCTTCATCCAAGTAAGTCACCAGGAGATTCTTTGTTTTAAAATGCTCCCTTATTCTGGAGACCATGCACCTGATGAACCGGACACCGTATTCGGACTTTGCCCTTTCATAATAGGCATCGAAACCTTTTCCATAAGCCCGGACATCCATATAAAAGATAGTGGGTTCGACAAAATTAGCATGTTCTTTGGCAATGATGGCCTCTTTCGTCGCGTACATGCAGCACACGGATGAACAGTAATCCTGTCCACAAGAGATATCGCGGCTTCCGACACACTGGATGAAAGCGATCTTCCGCGGGTGTCCGGCATCAGAGGGACGCTGTACCACACCGGCATAGGGGCCACTGGCGCTGAGCATTCTCTCAAACTCAATGCTTGTGACGACATTCGGATAGACGCCATAGCCGAATTCGGGTCGAATATTTCCTTCCACTGTTTTAAAGCCGGGTGTGAGAATGACCGCTCCAACTTGGAGGTCAACTATTTTCTCGCGGTCATCGTGATTGATGGCTCCCGCACGGCAGGCGAAGACGCACTGCAGACACTCGGAGCAGATGCCGCACTCCAGACACCGTTTGGCTGCCTCGATCACCTCCTCCTCAGTAAGCGCTGACTCCACTTCTGAAAAATCGCGTTTGCGCTCGCCTGCTTCGCGCTTTTCAGGTGCTGGACGAGGAGCTGGTGACTTGACCTCCATGAGTTCCTTTGCCTGAGCCGGGTCGAGTTTAGCTTCAGGGAGCTTTTCGATTGATTCTAAAACCGGCGGCCATATTCTTGCTTCTTTCTCTTCCTGTTTTAAGTAGGCTTCAATCGAGCGCGCCGCCTTATGGCCTGCAGAAATGGCATCCACGACAAAAGTTGTGCCCGTGACCACATCGCCTCCAGCAAAAATCCCTGGTACACTGGTGGCGAGCGTGTCTTTGTCTACCGCTACTGTCCGGCCACGCACCGTCTCCACCTTGTTACTCAACAAGGTAAGGTCAGGCCTCTGACCGATGGCAAAGATGACCACATCACAAGGAATCACCGTCTCTGTGCCGGAGATCTCGTCAAAGTCAGGTCGGCCATCGATAAACCCCCGGAAATTGACCTCTTCGGTTCGTACGCCTGTGATATGACCGTCTTTGTTTGTTACTTCCTTGAACGTCCGGCCGGGATAGACATCAATGCCTTCATCTTGAGCGTCACGGACTTCCCAATCGTGGGCGGGCATTTTTTCTCGACTCTCAAGGCAAGACATGCCCACCCAGCTTGCGCCAAGACGCACAGAGGACATGGCTGCATCAATGGCCACATTCCCGCCACCAAGGACTAAAACGCGCTTGTTTGCGATCTTTGAACGGATGTTTGATGTCCCTGTCAGGCTGACCTCTCGTAAGAAGTCTGTTGTGATGTGAACCTCTGGCAGGTCATTTCCTGGGATAGGGAGCTTAATGCCAATATGAGCGCCTGCCGCAACAAAGACTGCATCGAAATCTTTGAGCAACCCTGTCACATCTTCCACACGGTGGTTCAGCTTCAGATCAATCCCTCTTGAGATGATTTCATCTATCTCGCGCTGGAGCAAGTCATAGGGCATGCGATACTCTGGAATGCCCACACGCATCATTCCACCGGGCGCAGGCAGCGCTTCGAAGACGGTGACGGAGTAACCTTTACGGATCAAGTCATTGGCCGCAGTCAACCCAGCTGGACCGGCGCCGACAATGGCCACCTTCTTTCCAGCCCCACTGGAATCCAGGACTTTTTGGACACCTGACGTATATACCTTCTGGATCTCTTCGGGATGCGCGAATGCCCAGTCGCTTACAAAACGTTTGAAGTGCATGATGTTGACTGGTTCACTCCCCACCTCGGTTCGGGTGCAAGCCTCCTCGCATAGGTGGTTGCATACGCGGCCGCATACGGAGGGGAAGGGGTTATCTTCTTTGATCGTGCGGTAAGCATCGGCAAAGCGTTTCTCGCGGATGAGCGCGACATAGCCCATGGCGCGCTGTTCAATCGGACAGGCGTTACGACATGGAGCTTCCCCACGTTTTTCAATGGCAAAGGCATTCGGGATGGCCTGCGGATATCTCTTGTAGATAGCCTTGCGTGTGGAGAGCAAGGCGTTGAACTCATCGGGGCGGATGATGGGACAGGCTGTTGCACAATCCCCGCAGCCCGTACACTTGGCTGTGTCCACGAAGCGGGCATGCTGACGAAGGCGGACAGTAAAATTCCCTGGTTCGCCTGAGATCCCTTGGACATCGGTGGCCGTCAGAATGCCGATATTGAGATGTCGGCCTGCCTCGACCAGTTTGGGAGAGATGATGCACATGGAGCAATCGTTGGTGGGGAAGGTTTTATCCAACTGGGCCATTACTCCACCAATCGCAGGGGATGACTCCACGAGATAAACATAGTAGCCAGATTCGGCGAGGTCGAGGGATGCCTGGATTCCGGCGATCCCGCCTCCCACGACCATTACAGCTCCAACCTTATCAGCCATTGCATTCATCTCGATAGTAAAATCCCAAATGACAAAGCTCAAATGTCAAATCAAATCCAAATTGCAAATTTTAAATGTTTTCGATTTTGGAATTTGACATTCATTTGACATTTGGATATTGACATTTGTAATTTATATTACATTAATCCTTTTGCACCCAGCACTTTGATCGGGTCGGTGATGTGCCGGCGAAACCATTTCTTAGCATCACGATGCCCCAGCGCCAATCCCATCAATTCTGTAAAATAAAGGATAGGGAGATTGTATTTCTTCCCCGTTTCCTTCTCCAATTCTTCCTGACGGGTATCGAGATTGGCCTGACACATCGGGCAACCCGTGACCAGACAGTCGGCCTCTGCCTCCATTGCCATGGAGAGGAGTCGGTCGTTCAATTTCTTAACGATGTCTGTCCGCGTCATCGCGAGACTGGCGCCACAGCAATCGGTCTTATAGGACCAAGGAACGGGATCAGCGCCCAATAATTTCATCAGTCGGTCCATATGCCGAGGATTTTCATATTCCCGTATGCCTGTCACTTTGGGGGGTCGAACAGTGAGGCACCCATAGTAGCAAGCCACCTTAAGCCCTGAAAGAGGCTTTGTGCGCTTTTTCTTCACCTCTTCTAAGATCGCTTCGTCGCAGAAAAAGTCCAGTGCATATCGAATGGAGACATTTCCTTGATACGAAAAATGCACTTTCTTGGGGTGTTCCTTGGCCTCTTTCTCCACTGCCTTCAATCGGCTGTAGCAGGCCACGCAAGGAACCAGCAACTCGAGATCGTTCTTCTCGGCGATGACAAGATTTCGGGCGGCCAGTTCGATGGCCAGCTCTTCATCCGTGCAGTGAGCCGAGCTCGCACCGCAACAGGTCCAATCCTCTAACTCATGAAGTTGAATATCGAGGAGTTTGGATACGCCCCGAATCGAATCATCATACTCTCGGGCCGTTCCATGAAGGGAGCATCCAGGGTAATAAGAAATCTCTTTCACCTTCTCTCCTCTTTCTTAAATGCATTGAAGATCTCCTGAATCTCTTTCCCTCCTCCAAACCTCGAAGGAAGCAGTTTGATCTTTCCTTTGCGGAACATCTTCCACCCCAATCCGGCATCCCTGAGAAAATCTTTGGTCTTCAATTTTAATTGGATGATCAGGCTCAGTTCATGGATCCGGCCTTTCGATTTAATCGACTCCAAGAAGACAGAATGAAAAACAGGAATATCCTTTTCCCCTGGCTCGGCACCCGAACGAAGCGCCAAACTTCTTAGAACATCCATGATCTTGGCGATGTCGATATCGTTTGGGCATCGAACACTGCACGTATAGCAGGAGGCGCAGATCCAGATGGTCTTTGAAGTGAGAACCTTTTCTCGATGGCCGTACTGGATATGACGGAGCATCTGATTGGGGAGGATATCCATCGCATAAGCGATAGGACATCCTGCCGAACATTTCTGGCACTGAAAACAGGCCTGGATTTTTTCACCGCTGGCCTCAACAACTTCAGACAGGAAAGGATTCTCCTTTTGGATTGCCTGTACGTTTAGCTCCATCATTTACCCCGTTAGAAACCCCCGTTGCTCGCAGCGGGGATGATAGCTGTTCCTTTCTCAGTGAAAACGGGGTTTAATGCCCCGTGTGAGCCTTCCCGTTAGAAAGCAGAAGACTTTCTAACGGGGTTTACCCCTTGATCTTGGATGGAAGGACTTTCCAGGATAGCCTGAGTTCCTTGGTGAACGGGAAGTTCAATGGTAAACGTTGTGCCTTCACCCACCTGGCTCTTTACGCTGATCTTCCCTCCATGGTCCTCAATAATTCCGTAAGAAGTGGCGAGGCCCAACCCAGTTCCCTTTCCCACCTCCTTGGTGGTGAAGAAGGGATCAAAGATTCGGGTGAGGTTCTCTGCGGGGATACCCTCACCGGTATCGGTAAACTCCACTAAAACCATTTTCCGATCTGGAGCAAGGGAGGTGGTAATGGTAAGCGTTCCACTGCCATGTATTGCCTCTGCCGCATTGACAACGATGTTCATGAAAACCTGTTTCAGTTGACCGGCATTTCCTTTGACGAAGGGCAAGAAAGGGTCGAGTTTCTTGATGATCCGGATGTTGTGAAAGAGAGCTTGATTTTCCAAGAAGAAGAGGCCATCTGTAATGGCCCGATTGATATCCGTAGGCTCCATTTTCGGTTCGGTCTGTCGGGCGAATTCGAGAAGGCTCTTGACGATCTCTTTACACCGTCCGGCCTCTTGAACAATCCGGGCTAAATCTCCTCTCTTGGAATCTTCCTCTGAGAGATCTTCCATCATCAGGCTGGAATAGATAAGAATTCCACCCAGAGG
>CAZEKS010000108.1:0-7203 GCA_964512795.1 uncultured Syntrophaceae bacterium | reverse complement strand
TAAAAAGATGATTTACGGACTTTTTCGACAGGTTCAACGCTTGCCTTAACCAGCGCGGGCAACCACGCTGGGACGAAACCACGACGCGGTTATTCAGCGTCTGGTTGAAGACGTTGTTAAACCTCTTTAAATTCTATTAGGCAATGCATTTATAAAAAACGGTAAGGTAGCAACCAGCAATAATAATGCGCCTATGGTCAAAAATAACCGTGCCGCAAATGGTAATGTCATTAATATTGAATTAATTTTCTTATTTATTTGAATCGTCAGGAAAAATGACAAAACTATGGCACCTATTAAGATTGTTACTTCAGTGAAGATATTGAGTTCAATGCCTTGAATCAGAAACCCTATTCCACCACCAATAAGGAATAAGAGATAGTAAAAAAGCATTGCATTCAGCAACTACCCTAATATTTTATTTGCTATTTCTTTCATTAATTTTCATATTGTGGTTTAACAGATATTAGACCTTAAAATAATATTATGATATAATAAATTTACCTATTATGCAATGCTTCAGTTTCGGATAACCTCTTAACATTTAAAGTGTTTCTATTGTGAAAATCATGGATATTCCCAATTCCTCCAAAAAAGACATAGAAGCCTTTGCGGCTGACCTGATGAAACGCCGGGGCATCCGGTCTTGGTCTTCTTGGCATGGTAGAAAATTATCAAAGGCGTCAAGGTGTTTAATTATCGGGTGCTAAGAAACATCTTGACACCGTTGAGCTATTGCTTTATATTGTGGCTACGAATATAGCTACAAGGAGAAAGCCATGCGATTTGCGAATGTCAGAGAATTGAAAAATAAGACCTCTGAGGTCTTAAAGTTGGCAGAAAAAGAAGAGGTTGTTATCACCTCCCGAGGGAAACCAACAGCCATCATAAAGGGGGTGTCAGAGGAGGATTTTGAGGATTATCTCCTTGAAAATAATCCGAAGTTTCTGGCTGCCTTAGAGAAAGCGAAGGAAGAATATATGAGGCTGGGAGGCGTGAGTATTCAGGAGTATCTGAAAAAGAGAAGGGCGAAACATGGATAGGTTCAGCATTGAACTTTCACCAGCCGCTTCGAGAGACTTGGATGATTTAGAAATTGAAATTGTAACCAAGATTCTTTCAGACCTAAGAATCCTTGAGGAAAACCCATTTCCAAGAGGAAAATTTATTAAAAAGATAAAAGGCAAGAAGACTGCATTTTATCGGTTAAGGGTTGATAAGTTTCGAGTATTTTTTGAAATCCAACCGAGTAGAATTGTAATCCTCAGAATTCTTAGCAAAAGAGAAACAGATCGATTTATTAAGAAACTTAAAAAGTTTCGATATTTATTGGTGACCGGGAGTCTCCGGTCCTTTCCTAATGCCCGATGGGTAATCTTGACTCCCGGAGGGCTCTGTCTTCGTTTATATTCATTCAGGTCCACCATCTGAATCACTTCTTTGATCATATTTTCCTTGAATCCCATCTTTGCAATATCTTGAACTCCTTTATCTTCCTCGACATAAGCTTGAAGAATAGGATCAAGAACAGGGTAGGGGGGAAGGGAATCCTCATCTTTTTGATTCGGCCTCAATTCCGCAGTAGGGGCTTTGGTAAAGACATTTTTGGGGATGATCGCCTTTCCTTCTTTTTTATTCCTGAATCTTGCCAATTCATAAACCAATGTCTTGGGGACATCTTTCAAAACGGCATACCCTCCTGCCATATCTCCATAAAGCGTACAATACCCCACGCTCATTTCACTCTTGTTTCCAGTGGTCAGAACGAGCCAGCCAAATTTATTGGAGATGGCCATGAGGATGTTTCCTCGAATACGGGCTTGAATGTTTTCTTCGGTCACATCAGGTTTTAAGCCTTTAAAAGATGGAGAGAGAGTCTTTAGGTAAGCTTGAAATACCTCTGTGATGGGAATGGTGAGGAATCGTATGCCGAGGTTCTTTGCTAAAAGTTTTGCATCTTCCAAGGATTCTTTTGAAGAATAGTGAGAAGGCATAGCCACTCCCACCACTCCCTTTTTCCCCAATGCGTCCACCGCAACGGCTGCCGTTAAGGCTGAATCAATCCCTCCGCTCAGACCGATCAAGACCCTTTGAAATCCATTTTTCCAAATATAGTCTCCTGTCCCAAGAACCAGAGCAGCGTAAATCTCAGCGAGGCGATCTAATGGCTTCGAATCCCTTTTGGGAAGGGTAGGCCTTTTTTTATTTGAACGAATTTGATTTGAAAGCTTAATCTTCCTTAACCCTTTTTCTTCCTCAGCATGTTTCTCCCTTCTGATTCGGGGATCGTGAAGCCGCATTCGGAAGACCGATTCCATATCCAGATCTGCGAGGACTAAATCCTCCTCAAATTGTTTTCCCCTGACGATTAATTCTCCTCTTTGATCGATGATCAGGCTTCCGCCATCGAAGACCAATTCGTCCTGGCCGCCCACCAGGTTGCAATATGCAACAGTCGCCAAGTTATCGGAAGCCCTGGTCGAAAACATCTTCTCCCGGAATATGGATTTCCCTGCATGGTAGGGCGATGAAGAAATGTTGACGATCAGTTCTGCCCCTCCGTATAAGGCCTGGGTGCGCACAGGGTCTCCTGGATACCACAGATCTTCACAGATGCTCACGCCAATGGGGGTCGATTTGAGAGTGAAGATGAAATTCTCCTTTCCGACATGGAAATATCGATCCTCGTCAAAGACACCGTAATTGGGAAGATAGGTTTTGGAATAGACATCTATCATCTTCCCATGGTGGAGGAGAGCTGCTGAATTGAAGATATCGCCATCTTTATACACAAAGCCGACGATTGCCGTGATGGAAGAAGTCGATTTGGTGATTTTATCCACTGCCCTTAAATTGGCGTCGATGAACTTCGGCATAAGCAAAAGGTCTTCGGGAGGATAGCCGGTGACTGCCATTTCAGGAAAAACCAGAAGGTCTGCCCCCATCTTCTTTCCTTTTGCAACATAATCGATAATCTTTTTTGTATTTCCTTCGATGTCACCTACAGTCGTGTTGATCTGACAGAGCCCAATTCTAAGCATTCGCATCTTTCACCCCTCAAAATCGCAAAGCGCATAGAGCATAGCGCAAAGCGTGAAGATCAAATAATTAACCTGTTAGATTTAATGCTTTCATTCCGCAATCCGAATTCCGCATTCCGCAATGGTTATTCCTCCTCCGAGACCAGCACCTCTTTTTTGATGTGATACCTCTCCATCTTGCTGCGCAGGGTGCTCCTGTTGATTCCAAGAAGCAGGGCAGCTTGGACCTGATTCCCCTTGGTCCGTTGAAGGGCGCGGAGGATCAGGCCTCTTTCCAAGCTGGAAATCATGTCCGAATCTGGTGACGACGCAAGGGGGCTCGAGAGTTCTTCGAACAGCGCATCGAGGAGATCCTCAACATTCCTCTTGCCCAATTCCTCCCCGGCTTCTCGCTTCTCCCACCCTTTTTCAAAAAGAAGTTGGTCTTCAAGAATCCATTCTCCTTGGCAGAGCACCATCGCTCTTTTCAGGACATTTTCCAGTTGCCGGACATTCCCCGGCCACCCATAAGAAGTGATTTTTCCCATGGCTGCAGGAGTTATCCCAACCGTTCCTCTCTTCAACTCTCGATTAAATTTCTTCAAAAAATAAGAGACCAGGTCGGGAAGGTCCTCTTTCCGCTCTCTCAAAGGAGGGATGGTGATGGAGACGACGTTGAGTCGATAATAGAGGTCTTCCCTAAATTTTCCAGTTGAAATGGCTTCCTCCAAATTTTTATTTGTGGCAACGATGAGCCGAATATCCACCTTGATCGTTTCCATCCCGCCCAGTCTTTCAAAACTCTTCTCTTGAAGGACTCTCAGTAATTTGGCTTGAGTGGAGAGGGACATATCGCCGATCTCGTCCAAAAAGATTGTTCCTCCCTGACACTGTTCTAATTTTCCGATGCGGCGAGAAGTCGCTCCGGTAAAGGACCCCTTCTCGTGGCCGAAGAGTTCGCTTTCGAGCAGCGTATCAGGGATGGCCGCACAATTGACAGGGAGAAAGGGTAGGTTCGAACGGGCACTATGCTGGTAAATTGCCCGCGCAAAGAGTTCCTTGCCAGTTCCACTTTCACCCCTCAGCAGTACGGTGACATCGCTCGGAGCGATCTGCCCCACGATTTTGTAAATCTCCTGCATTTTGGGAGAAGAGCCGACGATCCGCTCCTCCTCTCCCTCTGTAGCGGCGAGAGGAGCATAGATGACTTCCTCTTTCATCACTTTTCTTAATGCCAGCGCCTTTTCAACCAGCCCTTTCATCTGAGGAATGGGAAAGGGTTTTAAAATATAGTCGAAAGCCCCATACTTCATGGCTTCGATCGCTGTCTCGGTGGTGCCATAGGCCGTCATGATGATGACCAGCGATTTGGGATCGATCGATCGAATCTCCTTGAGTACTTCAATGCCGTTTCGGCCCGGCATCTTGATATCCATAATGATCAGGTCGGGGGGGCTTTTCTTGGCTCGATCCAATGCCTCCTCCCCATTTTGGGCAGTGAGAATGGAATATTTTTCTTCAAGCATCCGTTTCAGAGAATATCGAATGGATTTATCATCATCGACGATCAGAATGGTCTGCATCTTCTTCCTCTCATGAGATGGGGAGCCATAGAGTAAAGAGGGTCCCTTTACCTGGGGCGCTTTCCACCTCAATTTTTCCATGGTGTTGATCGATGATCCGATGGGCAATGGAGAGGCCAAGGCCAATCCCGCCTTCTTTTGTAGAGAAGAAAGGATCGAAGAGTTTACCTATCTCTTCATCGGAAATGCCTACTCCGGAGTCCTGGATGGAAAGTTTTATAAATCGATCATTTTCTGAGATCTGCCCCCTCAAGATCAAATGACCACCCTTTGGCATCGCTTGAACGGCATTTAATAGGAGGTTGAGAATGGCCTGTTTCATCTGTTCACGGTCCATCAAAGGGGGGGCCAAGGTCTGAAATTCTTTTTGAATAGTGATCCGTTGTTTCTCGATTTGAGGCCTGAGCAATTGAAGCGTTTCTTCAAAAATGGGGAGAACCTCCGCTTTTTTTAAAAGGGGAGGTGCCGGCTTGGCGAATCTAAGAAACTGGTCCACGATTTCATTGATCCGATTGATTTCCTCCTCAATGACTTTGAGATCCTCACGATGGACGCTTTCATCAGGAAGATTATCTGTCATGGAATGGATAAGGATATTGATGCTGGTCAATGGATTACGGATCTCATGAGCGATGCCGGCAGCCAATTGCCCTAAGGCAGCCAATTTTTCGGATCGGATCAGTTGGGCCTCCGTCTTTCTCAGATCGGCAGTCGTTTTCTGAATCTTCTCTTCCATCTGTTGGCTGAAGGTTTTGAGCTCCTGGTACATAAATGCATTGTGGATGGCCAAACCAGCCTGCTGTGCAAACACCATGACCGATTCAAGAGCCTCTTTCGTAATGTTCTTATCGGGCTCAACGGAGTCTGCAGCAATCGCCCCCAGGGCCTTTTCTTTGGCCAGAAGGGGGATGATCACCAGGGAGTGGAGGTTGAGTTTCTCTTTCAAGATTTGATTGACTCTCGGGTCTTTGCTTGCATCCGGGATAAAGAAGGGTTGTTTTTCAAGAATCGATCGGGCAACCACACTGTCCTCCGGATTTAAACTTAACGTCATGCCTTTGATCCGTTCTTCATCAAGCCCTACTGCCATTTTACATTCCAGAACATTTCTCTTTTCATTGACCAGGTAAAGACGGGCGCGGTCAAATCCTATATTTTTCGTCACTCCTTCCAAGACCAGTCTGAGAATTTCATCGATATCGAGGGTTTCCATCAGGCCCGAATTTTCAATGCAGATAGCCGCCTGGTTGGCAACCGTCGTGAGCATTTCCTCTTCACTCTTTGAGAAAGAATGGAGGGAGGAAGTGTAACAATTAATTACTCCAATGACCCTATCCTTGATGCACATGGGAACACTGAGCATGGAAAACAAGCCTTCCTTTTTGGCCAGCTCTTTTTCTTTGTAAAGGGGTTCTTCGAGGACGTTGAAGATGGCCATAGGTTGATTGTGAAGGGCCACAGAGCCCACTACGCCTTCTCCCATAGCGAGACTTCGTTCCTTCAAATATTCTTCGCTGATGCTCTGGGTCGCCTTCAATTTTAACTTTTGATCTTTCTCGTCGAGAATCCAGAGCGAACAGATCTTTGAGTCCATCAAATTGGCTGTGACCGTGACAATCAGCCGCAGAACATCCTCAAGATAAAGACCAGAGGCAATGGCCTTGCTGATCTCCAGCAGAGCATTGATTTCCTTTGCATCGAGAGTTTTGTTTTCTCTCAATAACTCCATCTTCCTGTTCGACCACCGTTTCCAATTTTTTTACACCTTTCCTCCCTTGGGGAGAGGATAGATGCGGGAATTCTCCCTATCATAAACGAAAACCTCAGTTTTGCAAAGTAATAAAAGGCATGCCGTATAACCCCTCAGTTGCGGGGGCGAGAGATTGGGGCCCGACCTCAACGATTCGGCAGGGATGCTTCCAAAGCTTTATCAAGTCGATAAGACCCGACCACGGGCGGATCGTTAAGATTTTATGGGGCATCATCGCGATTGCGAAAAAAGCGGTCTTTCAGGAACTTTTTGTCTCAGGTGGATTGTGCTGAAAGGTTTCCGCTATAAAGCTTGTCCAGCACCCCTGCCGAATCACTGCCAGGATAACTGAGGGGTTCCCATGCCGTATTTGCTTTCTATTCGTTATGTCAGGAAGACGGGATGGTTGTCGGCCGGGAAAGCCTTCAGGAGATTCATTCATCATGAGGAGGGGAGGGGGTATCGAAAAGGTTACGACACAGCGTTTGTTGTAAACTTTTTTACTCCACTGTCGTAGTAGCCACCTTATCCAAGAAAAACACTGCCTCGCGACGTTGCGGATCGGCGACCACCTGAGCAAAAGCGCCACCCGTCGTTTTGGGTACGTCAATCAGACGCAGAACCGATTCATATTCGCCGGCGTGAGGCAATAGTTCCAAGAGGACGTTTGGCGCTGTTTCAAAAAAATCCCTTTGAAATTCCGTGGCGGCATCGTCCGGATATACGGGCAGGTAAATGATCTGGGCCTCTACCAAATCTTGGAAAAAGTGCGTTCCATAAGACACTTCCGGCACGTGGCCGGCTTCTTCCAAGGCCACTTCTACCAATACCGCTGCGTTATCAATATCGG
>CAZEKS010000107.1:0-7213 GCA_964512795.1 uncultured Syntrophaceae bacterium | reverse complement strand
AGGAGGAAGAGGCACGGCGGAATACTTTGGTCTGGAAGATCAGGTGGACCTCATCATGGGGACGTATAGCAAATCCCTCGCTGCCATTGGAGGGTTTGTGACGGGTTCAAAATTGGTGATCGATTTTGTCAAGCACATTGGCCGCTCGATGATCTTCAGCGCCAGTCTTCCGCCTTCCCTGGTGGCCTCGGTCAGTGTGGCTTTGGATATCATTGAAGAACAACCGCAATTAAGAACACAGCTCTGGAAGAATACGCATAAAATGCTCAAAAGCTATAAAGAGCTGGGGTATGATACCGGCGCCAGTGAAACGCCTATCGTCCCCATCATTATTAAGGATGACATGAAAGTCTATGCGATGTGTAAGTTCCTTTTCGAAAATGGCGTTTTTGTCAATCCCGTCGTCAGCCCTGCTGTGCCTCTGGGGAGAGAACTACTCAGGACAAGTTATATGGCGACCCATACCGAAGAGCAGTTGGATAGGGTCCTGAGCGCCTTCGAAAAGGTCGGAAAACAATTGAGGGTCATTTGACGGGAATCGATGGCATGACAAAACAGGAACTCCAGGTTGAAGAAGTAAAAAATCAACAAGACCTCATGACTTTCATCCGACTCCCCTGGGAGATTTATCAGGGCGACCGGTATTGGGTCCCTCCTCTCATCAAAGACCAACTTCAAAAATTTAGCCCGAATCATCCCTTCCGTTCCCATTCTGAGATGATCTTTTTTCTGGCGTACCGGGGGAAAAAGGTCGTAGGAAGAATTGTGGGCATCATCGATCACCACTACATTGAGTTTCACCAGGAGAAATTGGGTTTCTTCGGTTTCTTCGAATCCATTCCCGATGCGGAAGTGGCGGGAACGCTTCTTTCAAGGGTCGCAGATTGGTTAAAAGGGCATGGAATAAATAAGATGGCTGGACCGATGAATCCCTCTACCAACGATGAATGCGGTCTTCTCGTCGAGGGGTTTGATTCCTCTCCTTGCCTGATGATGCCTTACAACCCTCGTATTTATCCTTCTTTGTTAGAGGGCTTTGGGCTGAGGAAGAAGATGGATCTTTATGCCTACTTCTTGGAGACGCCTACTTTCCATCTCACTCGTCTGGATCGTATTACCGAGAGATTGAAGAAAAAGGAACCCCAACTTCATGTTCGTCCCATTAATCTCCGCCATTTTGGCGAGGAATTAAAAATTGTCAAAGAGATCTACAACGAGGCCTGGAGCAGGAATTGGGGGTTCGTTCCAATGACCGATGAAGAAATCAATCTCACGGCAAAGGATCTGAAGCCTCTGGTCGTATCTGATTTGGTCCTCTTTGCCTACTGGGGGGAGGAGCCTGTGGGTTTCTCAGTCGCTATCCCAGATTATTATGAGGTTCTCAAACACCTGAATGGAAAGATCGGGCTTCTGGGTGCGATCAAGTTCCTCTACTATTCAAAAAAAATTCATAAGATTCGAGTGATGCTTCTGGGTGTGAAACATAACTTTCAGAAGAAAGGTCTGGAAGGCCTCCTCTATATAGAGACCTTTAAGAGAGGGAACAAGAAGGGTTACCACCAAGCAGAATGTTCATGGATTCTTGAAGAAAATACCCTGATGCAACACGGGATCGAAGCGATGGGGGGAAGACGTGATAAAACCTATCGGATTTATGAAATGCCCCTTAAATTGGAAAGTGGAAAGTAGAGGGTGGAAGGTAGTAGAAAAAACTACTTTCTGCATTCCACTCTCGCCGTTCTAAGTATCACCTCCCACATTCCACCATCGATAAAGTCGAGGACCAAAGATCATACACCCTATGGCGAATGTCATACCGACCAAGAGATCAATCACATAATGGTATCTCAGGTAGATGGTGGAGAGAATGAGAGCACAGATAATAGGGAAAAAGAGATAGAAGAGGAACTTTTCATAGCGATGGGCCAGGTATAAGACAATGAGGACAATCTGGGTGTGGCCGCTGGGCATGCAATCCCGCTTATTATGTTCTAAAGCAATTAATGTATCTCTGACAAAATCGGTGATAAAGCTTCCTTCGAGAGGAACAGAGTAGAGATGGGTTAATGCATAACGAGGCCCAATAGTAGGGAAAAGGATATAGCCGATAAAAGAAATATAATATCCAAAAGCCAAGACAAAAACCGACCGATCCAATTCCACCACCCGATCCTTCAAATAAAGGACGGTAATGAGAACCACCGGGATGAAATAATAGCTGAGGTAAGCCAAAGACATGATATCTGTAAACCAAGGAACGATCCATTGCTCCATCCATAGGGTGGGTTGGACCCCGAAAATGGAGAAATCAATTTTGATCAACCAGGGGTCGACATCCGGCTGGAGATACTGGATCAAATCACCGAGGGACTCATAGATGAGGATGACAAATAGGATGGGAGAAAAATGATGAAAGAATGTTCCTGCCTTTCCCATCGCTTTTCGATCCCATGATAATTTGAGGACAAAGAGAAGACCTAATAAGACGAAATAACGAAAGAGCAAAGAATGCCAGAGTGGGATTTGGCCATGAAAAACGAGCGTCAAAATGATCAGGCCGATCAAGAAAAAAAAGGTCAACCCTTGAACAGGAGCGATTTTTTTCATTTGTGAGAAGTCTATATATATTATAAAGGAAGAAAAATCAAGGACCCCTCACCCCATCCCTCTCCCCTCTGGGGAGAGGGGGAGGGAGAGGGGAGGAGAATGGAAATGCGATATTCACAATATCTGCTGCCGACATTGAAGGAGGTTCCTTCTGAAGCCGAAGTCCTCAGCCATCAACTGATGTTTCGGGCGGGGATGATACGGAAACTGGCTTCCGGTATCTATTCCTACCTGCCCTTGGGTCTTCGATCCATTCGAAAAGTCGAAACCATCATCCGTGAGGAGATGAACCGGGCTGGGGCCATTGAGGTATTGCTGCCTTTTGTTCAACCTGCGGAGCTCTGGCAGGAGAGCCATCGGTGGGAAGAATACGGGAGTGAACTGGTAAGGTTTAAGGACCGCCACAACAGGGATTGTTGTCTGGGGCCCACCCATGAGGAGGTCATTACGGATATCGCCCGGAAAGAGATCCGATCGTATCGCCAGATGCCGATCAATCTCTATCAGATCCAGACTAAATTCAGAGATGAGATCCGGCCTCGGTTCGGCGTCATGCGCGCTCGTGAATTTATCATGAAAGATGCTTATAGTTTCGATGCCGATGAACAAGGAGTGGATGAGAGTTACCAAAAAATGATCGAAGCCTACACGCGCATCTTTACCCGATGTGGTTTAAAATTCAAAGCGGTGGAGGCGGAAACCGGCCTGATCGGAGGAACATTCTCTCACGAATTTATGGTTCTGGCTGAAACCGGAGAGGAAACCATTGTCAGCTGTACGCACTGCTCTTATGCGGCCAACATCGAAAAAGCGGAATTTCGGAGACAAACAAAAAGCGGACAAACTCGTGAAAAAGGATCTCAGAAGCCTGTCCAGAAAATATTAACACCCGAGAAGCGGACCGTCGAAGAGGTCACCCAGTTTCTCCATGTCTCACCCCAGGATTTGGTAAAAACCCTTATTTTTGAATCCGATAAAGGATGTGTGGCAGCCTTGGTTCGAGGAGATCATGAGATCAGCGAAAAGAAGTTAAAAACCATATGGGGAGCAGAAAACCTTCAATTGGCAAGCGAGGAGACGGTGGAAGAAATCACCCATGCTCCCAAAGGATTCGCTGGCCCCATTGGTCTCTCCGTCCCACTTCTGGCCGACCACGATATCCATGAGATGGTCAACTTCGTTACAGGAGCCAACGAAAAGGATGCCCACCTCACTCATGTGAATACAGGCCGCGATTTTCAGGTCTCTCAATTTGTGGACATCCGAAAATTCTCTCCTGGAGACCTGTGTCCTCTTTGTGGGAAAGAGACCAGGACGGATAAGGGGATTGAGGTGGGTCATACCTTTAAGCTGGGAACCAAATACAGTAAGGCCATGGGAGCCACTTTTTTGGATGATCAGGGGAAGGAAAAAGCCATGGTCATGGGGTGCTATGGGATTGGTGTGGGAAGAACGGTCGCCGCCGCCATCGAACAGTCCTATGATCAAAATGGAATCATCTTCCCCATGCCCATCGCTCCTTTCCAGGTTCTCATCCTTCCGGTCAATATCAAAATGGACATCCTGAAGGAGACCGCAGAGCAATTCTATCAAACCCTTTCGGACACCGGTATTGAAGTCTTGTACGATGATCGAGAAGAGACCCCGGGAGTAAAATTCAAAGATGCGGATCTCATCGGGATTCCATTGAGGGTGACTTTGGGAGAAAAGAATTTGAAAAAAGGGTTGGTGGAAATCAAAAAGAGGAGGACCGGCGAGATCTTTCTGGTGAAGAAGGAGGAGGTCCTATCGAAGATCAAAGAGATCATTGATCAGGAGATGGGGGGATAGGCAGATAGCAGATTGCAGATTGCAGATTGCGTGTGAATTTAGTCTTTTGAAAAGTACCTTCTAAAATCCCTCCCGATCGTCCGGCGCCAGAGTCCCAATGCCTCGCTTGCGTGAGTAATGAGGCTCTGGACGGCGGCGCCTCCCTTTCCGAAAGGGAGGAGTAACCTCCCCCTTTGTAATCTTTTTCCTGTCAAAGACAGGCAAAAGTGGGATAAAGGGGGATTTAACAGTGTTTCAAATTCTAAGTTACAAGCCGAATCTTTCTTGAATCACCCGATCAAACCTTGGTCGATAGATCAACTCAAATGTCTCTTCTTTTCCAGGAAAGAGGCTACAGGCCGCCCGTTTCACATCCTCCGCCAGCTCCTGCGCCTCTTCGGGTAACAGGTCATCCTGTTGGATTGACAAGACAGAAAAATCAACTAAGAACCGAAGATAACGAAGCTTCCGGTTCTCCTCTTTAATTTGGCTATCTTCTCCCCTCATCACTTATCCCTTTATAACATAAATTATTCATTGACAGCACCTTTAGAACATTTATATGATAAAGTAAAAAGTTGAGGAATATTCGCTGATGGCCGGTGATCCCAAAGAGAAAATCATCTTTGCCCTCGATGTCGAACACTTCACAGAGGCCCAACGTTGGGTCAAACTCTTAAAAGATCATGTGGGGATATTCAAGGTAGGGAAGCAACTGTTCACTCATGCCGGACCAAAGGTTATTGACATGATCCGGCAGAAAGGCCAAAAGGTCTTTCTCGACCTTAAGTATCACGATATTCCCAATACCGTGGCCAAGGCAGGCGAGGAAGCCACCAAACTGAATGTGGCCATGTTCAACCTCCACGCCCTGGGAGGCTTTGAGATGATGAAAAAGACCGTAGAGTCCTCCAGGGCAATGGCTAAGAGCCTTGGCATTCCAAGACCTCTGATCCTGGCCGTCACCATCCTTACCAGCATGGATGAAAATGCCTTGAAGGAAGTAGGAGTTCAGGGTTCCCTCTTGGAGGAGGTGGGACGTCTTGCCTCCCTCGCTTCTAAAGCAGGGGTGGATGGAGTCGTTGCTTCCCCGCAAGAAATCGGGATGATCCGGGAAAGATGCGGGGAAAAATTTCTCATTGTCACCCCGGGCATCCGCGCTCCTTCCGATAAAAAGGATGACCAGAAGAGAACCCTCACGCCGAAAGAGGCAATCTCAGCAGGGGCTAACTATCTTGTCATCGGGCGCCCAATCAAAGAGGCGAAAGACCCCCTTGAAGCAGTTCAGAAAATTATCGAGGACATCTCTTGAGTCACAGCCCCCTCACCCCATCCCTCTCCCCGATGGGGAGAGGGGAGGGTGAGGGGTAATGTCTCAAATCATATACGGGATTCATCCTGTCGAAGAGGCTTTGAAATCGTCTCACCTCCGAATTGAAAAGATTTTGATCGGCGCTCAATCCCCTCATCCTCCACTCCAATCGATCCTCGATCTGGCCAATAAAAGGAAAATCCCTGTAACGTTTACTAAAAAGGAATCGCTTGAACGATTGACAAAAGGGGGTGTTCATCAGAATGTGGTGGGCCTCATTAAGGAAACTCCCTATGCTGATGTCGGAGGAATTCTCTCCCATTGGAAGAGAGAAGGGACCAAAGCGCTTTTCCTCATCCTCGACGGGATCCAGGATCCACAAAATTTTGGCTCCCTCATCCGAACTGCATCGGGATGTGGCGTCCATGGGATCATCATCCCGAAAGACCGGTCCGTTGGAATGACTCCGGCAGTAGTCAAAGCCTCTGCAGGAGCCGCTGCTCATCTTCCGATTGCAAGAGTGGTAAACATTGCCGCCACCATCGAAGCCTTAAAAAAAGAAGGAATCTGGGTCTATGGTGCCTCAGGGGAGGCCAAAGATCTGATCTACCAACTCGATCTCGACATCGATCTGGCCATTGTCATTGGTGCGGAAGGCAAAGGAATCAGACCATTGGTGAAGAAAAAGTGTGATCGACTCTTTTCCATTCCGATGAGAGGACCTCTCTTCTCTTTCAATGCTTCGGTATCGGGAGGGATGATCCTTTATGAAGTCATGCGGCAACGTTCTCTTCATCAATAACCCCAAGGGTTTATGTTACGGTTAGGGTCACGAAGTTTGTTTGAATGTATAGTCAAGCGGTTATGGGTGACGACGCTGGTATCGAAGCAAGAGGCTCGAACAAAAAGAAGCTCGAGCAATCCAGTATCAATAGACGAGTCTCGAAACGAGCTTCGACAACGACAAGCGTTAGTTTCCCTGAGAGTTATTAGGCGTAAGACATAACCGAATGACGATACGGGCCCTGTACCTTACAAGCCGGGCCTAATTTTTAGTGACAAGCTTTTTGTTTGACCCAAGATGCCCTGCTTTTACTTCAAAAATGTCACCGGTATGGTACAGGGCGGGCATCGTTACCTTTGCCGTTGGACCTAACACCTTTATTTTCTAAATAGGTAGGTACGATGATCTCCATCGAGAGACCCGGTCAGACCAATTTAGAGATTGAATTTATCCTCATCGATTTTGAAGGAACCCTTGCCTCAGATCGCCGGGTTCACCCTAAGGCAAAGGATAAGATCAACCTTCTCTCCAAACGTGCCAAAATCTATATCCTGACAAAAGGAGAAAAAGAACACGCGGAAGAGGTTCTGAAAAAAGTCAAAGCAGAGATCATCTATTTAATTGAAGGAAAATCTTCCCAACAGAAATTGGATTTATTGCGCCAATTGGGGGCGAATAGAACAGTTGCCATTGGAAATGGA
>CAZEKS010000106.1:0-7245 GCA_964512795.1 uncultured Syntrophaceae bacterium | reverse complement strand
GTGGTGTTGCAACCTTCAATTTACCATCTTTAGGGGGAGGCCTTAAATAGTATCATATTAGGCGTCCGGTCGGGGACGCCAGGTCTATTGTCGAAAGACCCTGGTTTCGGTCAGGGCTTTTCTTTTTGGGGGACATTTGAGGTTGACATTGACTGAGTGACCGCTCTCTAAGAATTCCCATGGCCGGGTTCCAGCCTCTTAAGGCCATCAACGCGGTTCAAGTGACGGTCAAAAGAATAAATAATCTTCGGCCCCTTTCGTAAAGCCGTTATCGCTAAAACGGCATCAGCGAAATCCAGATTCTTTTCAAAATAAAGGGTTAGTGCTCCAATGAGCAGGTTCAGATCTTCCACGTCAAGACCTTCGCACAACAAGAACTGGGTCATCGTGTCAGAAATTTGCTGTTTTGAATATCCATAAAACGATTCCAGCACCCAAACGGCCTCTGCAACCGTAATGGGAATAATCGATAATGATATTTTGCCACTTCTTGCCTCATTAAAAATCTTCAGAGCAGCCTCGGCCATCGCTGGGGGGTCTTTGGTTAAGTATCGAAGGATGACGTTGGCATCGATCAGGGCTTCCTTCATTCTTTCTCCTTCCTGAGAAGGTTTTTCGCTAATTTATGATGGACCTCTTCTCGAATGGATTCAATTCCGGGATAGGGCCGTTTTGCCGGAAGGGCCCCGTAAAAGTCTTTTAAGCTTTTCTTCTTGAGCGGTTTTAAAACGGCACGGTCTTTCTCTATGACGAAGATAACAGAGTCACCTTCCTTAATATCCAGGGAATTTCGGACTTCCTTAGGAAGGGTAATCTGTCCCTTAAGCGTAATTTTCGCCTTGTTCATTACATTACCTCCAGAAATAATAATTACAATTGTAAAATAGCATTACTCTTATAAAATGTCAATGATATTTTTACTCGACAAGGAATGTAAGGACTATTTCTCTGCCTCTTTGCAACAAGTGCCTAAATAGACGGCTTAATGATCGCCCCGCATTGAAAATCCTGAAGCCCGATTATTCCCTTTTTCCTACGGCAGACTCTTTAGGACACAAGATAAGGGGAACTGAACTTGTAAGATCATAAAAAATATCACATAATGATATTTTGTGTGATGTCGGAATGATTTTTTTCTCGGCCATTCGTTCTATTCGCGATAGGTTCTTTCATGGATGAAAATTCCCCTGAAGTGGTGATTGCCATTCAAGCAGCCATCAAAGCATCGGCAGTCTGCGAAAAAATAAGGGTGGATCTTGCGGGTGGGGAATTCATCCTGAAAAAAGACAAAACTCCTGTAACCATTGCAGATTATGGATCTCAGGCAATCATTTGTAAATTGATCAGAGAAAGATTTCCTAATGATACGATTGTCGCAGAGGAAGATTCAAGAGAATTAAGGAGACCGGATCGTTCAAACATCCTTGAACAAGTGACAAACTATGTGAATGTTTTTATTTCCAGTTCCTCTCCGGAAGAAGTGTGTTCTTGGATCGATCTCAGTTCCGATTCTATCACCGATCGGTTTTGGACTTTGGACCCTATTGACGGAACAAAGGGATTTCTTAGAGGAGATCAATATGCGATCGCCTTAGCCCTTATCGAAAATGGCATGGTGAAATTAGGCATTTTAGCCTGCCCTAACCTCTATTTGGATGTCAAACAGCGTTCCGGAGGAAAAGGCTGTCTTTTTATTGCATTGAAGGGAAAAGGTTCAGTCGAAATGGATATCAATGGCATGGGCAAGCGGACCATCTCCGTTTCTAAGGTAAAAAATCCCTCTGAAGCGGTCATCACGGAAAGTGTTGAACTAGACCACGCCGATCATCTTACTCATCAACATCTTGCAGAAAAATTGAATATTTTTAAGCCCTCCCTCAGAATGGATAGCCAGGCAAAATATGGGATCTTAGCAAGAGGGGAAGCCACCCTCTATCTGAGAGTTCCCTCATCCTCTGAGCCAGGATATAAGGAAAACATTTGGGACCATGCCGCAGGATCAATCATCGCTGAGGAGGCCGGGGGAAAGGTGACAGATGTTTTAGGCCGTCCATTAGATTTTTCATGCGGGATAAAGATGGTAAAAAACCACGGTATCTTGGCGAGTAATGGAATTTTACATGATGTTATTTTGAAAACCCTAAAAATGTGATAGAATAAATCTAAAAACGGGCACGGATAACAGACACGAAGCGCGATATAAGGAGGTTTTAATGGAGAGAAGCTTCTCAGAAGTTTTCAAGTCAGAAGTCCCTGGCGGGAGTGTCCTCATCTCAGTGGGCCTGCCGGGGAGTTGGAAAAGTCCGGTGACGGAGGAAATCGCAAGATTGAAAGGATTTCAGATTCTTCGATCCGATATGATTCGGCTGGAAGTTCTAAAGGGTGATGATATCTTCGACAATAAGGTGGCTTCTGATCCGGATAGGAGAAAGAAGGTTTATGAAGAGATGTTCAAACGGGCAGAGAACACATTGAAGGGAACCCGTGACGGGTTGATTTTAGACGCCACTTTTTTTACCCAGGAGTTGAGATCAAGGGCCGCTGAATTGGCTGAGAAGAGCCATCAGACTTTTGTCATTGCAGAATGTGTCTGCACGGAGGAGAAGTCCATGGAGCGAATTTCGAAGAGGACAAAAGAAAATTATGAGTCGAACGCGTTGACTAAGGAGGCTTACTTAAATAATAAGGCTTTGTTTCAGCCCGTTGATACGGCAGATTTAAAAAAGAGGTTTAAGACGCTTCCCATCATTTACCTCACGATCGATACGGAATATGATACGCCTTCAGATTGGAAAATTAAAAGAATCGAAAAAAGATGACTCTTGACATCCCATCCCTCCAGAAAGCACTGCTTAATCCGGAGATTTATCCCGATCATCCCCGAGTCGTAAAATTTATCGAGACCCATATCTCCCTCCTTTTCTTAACAGGAAACCACGTTTATAAGGTGAAAAAACCTGTGGATTTTGGCTTTTTGGATTTCACCTCTCTCGAAAAAAGAAAATTATATTGTGAACAAGAAGTCAAGCTGAATCGACGGCTGTCCCCGGATATTTATCTGGGTGTGGTGAAGATTACCCAGGATGGTAATCGGATTTTGTTGGACGGTAAGGGAGAGTTGGCAGAGTATGCTGTCAAGATGAAACAGATTCCCGAAGAATTTCTGATGGACAAATTGCTTGAGAGGAAACAAGTCACTCTCAAAATGATTGAGGCCGTCTCTGAAAAATTGGTAAAATTCTATTTCATCGCCGAGACCAATGATCTCATCAAAAGCTTTGCCAAGCCAGAGCGCGTGAAGCAGGATACGGATGAGAACTTCGAACAGACAGAGAAATATATTGAAGTGACGATTCCCAGACAAGTCTATGAAGAAGTGAGAAGCAGGACGAACGAATTTTTTAAAGCGAAGAAGGAAATATTTTATCAGAGGATTGCTTCCGATCGAATTCGAGACTGCCATGGAGACCTTCGGCTGGAACATATCTTCTATGGAGAGGAGATCGCCATTTTCGATTGCATCGAATTTAATGAGCGGTTCCGTTATACGGATATGGCGGCGGACATCGCCTTTTTAGCTATGGATCTCGATTATCACGACAGGCAGGATCTCAGCGAACATCTCATTCGTGCCTTTATCGGGGAATCGGGAGACCATGAATTAGTGGAAGTATTGGATTTCTACAAATGCTATCGATCCTATGTCCGCGGGAAGGTGGAAAGTTTCCGGCTGGACGATTCGAATATACCGGAAAGAGAAAAGACACAAGCTCTCAAAAGGGCCCAGAAATATTTCAGCCTTGCTCACCGCTACGCCCAGAGATTCTGAATTGGTTATTGTTTTTTCCTTTTCTGACCTCTGATCTTCCATTCTTCTGGGTTCAATTTTCTCTTGTTCTATCCTATTAAATTTTATAGAATAATGATGTTCTCTCTTGCTCATTCTAATGTCTTCATCGAATGAAAGTCTATATGCCGGCATGGCAGTGAATACCCATCGTACGGAGGCATTATGGAAAGCTTAAAGCAATTTGTTCAGCAACATTTTGAAAAAATTCTGGTAGTCATTATCCTTCTGGCTGCATTTATGGGAACTTATTTTGTTGAAGAAAAGTTCATTATCCTCAATTTTTATTACCTCCCCGTGCTTACTGCAGGCTACTTTTTGGGGCGACGCATGGGTCTTCTTACGGCTGTCTTTTCCATTCTGGTAGTGGTCATCTCCGCTTTACTTTTTTCCCAGTCGTTTTTAGGAAAGCAGGAGTTTGTTAATACTCTTATCCAGTTAATGTCCTGGGGTGGATTTCTTATCCTGGCAAGCGTTGCCGTGGGAACGCTATACGAGCAGAATGAGCGCCGCTTGCAGGATTTAAGAGATGCCTATGTCGGCATCCTCGAGATCCTTTCAAAATATCTCGAATCGACCGATCGTTACACGAAAGGGCATTCTGTAAGGGTTTCAGAATGGGCCATGGAGATTGCGGTTGCTATGGGTCTACACCGGAGAGAGGTTGAAAATATCCGTGTGGGAGGGTTGCTTCACGATATCGGAAAGATAGAGGTTAGTGGCGAAATCCTTCGCAAAGCGGCTGAATTAAGCTCGGAAGAAAAAGAGTTGCTTGATGAACACGCTGTTAAAGGCGCCTACATTCTGACCGCTGTAGGGTCGGTCCTTAAGGAAGTCGTGCCTATCGTTATATCACACCATAAGTATTTTATGAGCACCATCGACGGAAGTGGACAGGAACTGGCCAAGATTCCGCTGGGTTCCCGTATCCTTGCCGTTGCAGATGCCTTTGATGCGATGACAACCGACCGCCCGTATCGAAAGGGGATGCCACCCTGGGAGGCATTGGAGGAGATCGTCAATAAAGCAGGCAAGCAGTTTGATCCCGAAGTGGTTGAGGCATTTAAACGGGTGATCAAAGAAAAATTGGAAAAGGTTTAATCTTCAAACCTTGATAGTTTTTAGCCCGGTTCAGGGAGGGAAAATCAATGGACATTGAGAATTTGGAAAGATTGATAAAAGGGAGACGCTCAATCCGACAGTGGAAAAAGCAGGAAGTTCTGGACGAGCTGTTAAAGAAGGCGGTGGAGCTGGCAACGTGGGCCCCCAATGGAGGCAATTATCAGGGATGGCATTTCATCATTGTGAAGAAAAAAGAAATGATTGAGAAAATAGCGAATACCGTTCAGTCTGTTTCGGATAAAATCGCTTCTTGGCCAGAGGCAGTGACATGGCAGGAAGATGTTCAACGTTATCAAAAGAACGCTTCCTTTTTCAGGAATGCTCCGGCTTGCATAGGAGTTTTTACCGGTGAATATCAAAGTCCGATGGATAAGGTATTGATTGTCCGAGAATCCTTCGACCCGGAAGCTGAGGAGATCTTGGGATTTCGAAGATCGGCGCCTACAGCCATCCAGAGTGCAGCCGCTGCCGTGACAACGATGCTTCTTGTATTTCATGGCATGGGGTTGGGTGCTGTCTGGCTGGTATCACCCATTCAGGCCAAAAAAGAAATTGAGGCCATCCTGAAAGTCCCATCGAATATGAATTTCATCTGTCTGGTTGCCGTGGGGTATCCTGATGAGTGGCCTCAGAGGGATAGAAAGCCTGTGGATCAGGTATTAGAATTGGTTTACTAATCCTGACGGAGGTTACTATTTCCACCCCTTCGTTCTGATAATGTCCAAAAAGATCTGAATCTGCTTCTCTACCTGTTTGGGTGCGTAACTCCGGGAATCGGTGTGATCCGCCTCAATGATCAAGCCAGGTTTACCGGTTAACCTGGTGACTTCCCTTTTGAGATCGTATTGACCTAGGGAGTAGGGTTTGCAGCTCCGGTTGGAGTGCATGATAAATCCATGGGCTCCGTATTTTTCAACTAGGCTGGCCATTTTTTGTACCTTGTACTCTAAGCCGCGATTGAGATGAATGGTAGCATAGGCCCTGGCCAAACCATTCATCAAAGGTTGGGCGAGGTCAAGTTGATCCAGAGCCCAGGCCGAAGTATAGGTATCAGCGACCAGAACAGCTCCTTGGGAGGAGAGAATTTTCGAAAGGTTTCGAATATCGTACCAGATGGGAATGTTATCCCAGGTAAGCCGTATTTCCTCGCGGGCGAAAGCTCCCACTCCCTTTTTCACCCTTTGTTCCATTTCTTTCTTGAGTTTTTTATAATACCGGACTGCCCAGCGCGTTCCCCTTAATGTAACCACAGGAGCCATATGGATGAAAGCATCAAAGGCGGCCAGGGGCGCTGGATGGTGGCGGGGCATGTCAAGAATCTCTTTCCACAAAGTGATGGTTTCAAAAGAGCGGGAACAGACCTTTTGAAAACGTTTCGTTGAAAACGGACGCTTGAGTTGTTTCTCGAGAAAAGAGATATATTCCTCCATTTGGTCCCGAACATATTTCAGGGTATGGTCTTCTATCTCATCATGGATAAAGGGAGTGTCAAAGAAAAAGACGGGCACGTTAAAAGCCCGGGCTTGAAGCTCATACCATTTGATGACCGTTCCACAGATGTTGTTGCCACAAACTAAAAAATCCGGCTTAGACAGCCTGCCGATAGGACCTTTACCAGTGAAAGAAGATCCAATATCTGTGAGCGCATAAGAGCAGAGATCGTGGGAGTATCCTTTGTGCTCAGCGGCCTCGCAGAGGGATACGGACATCCGTGATGCTCCACACATCGCTCCGTAATTCTCCGGATAAAATGGGAGGACTCCCATGGCATAGAGAGGTTCTACCGGGCCGCCACTCGTAATCCATGCCACTTTTTTATTAAACCAGTTTGGGTGCTTTACCATAAAGTAATAGGCCATCATCAGGCGACGATAAGCCGATGTGGAATGTATCTTCCGGTAAGGATTAGTTTGGAGTTGATCCTCTGCCATACATTCTTCCTAAAGCACCAAATTCCAAGCCCTGTACCTAATATGGTGCAGGGCAAGCACCAAATCCCAAATAAATTCCAATTACCAAAATTCCAAATGAAGTTGTTTCGGTCATTTTAAAATTGGAATTTGGAGCTTATTTGGGATTTGGAATTTGTGATTTTGGATTTTCCATTCTTACACTATGCGCTTTGCCCAATATTTAAATAGGGCTTAACATTTCTATGAAGGCCTGAATCCGGATTTTCAGTTGCCCGATAGAATAGGATGGATCTTCCACTTCGAGAAGGAGTGTTGGAATCCCTTTCGATTCGAGAACCTGTTTCAAATCCGGATAGTCAAAAA
>CAZEKS010000105.1:0-7293 GCA_964512795.1 uncultured Syntrophaceae bacterium | reverse complement strand
CCCATTATGCGAAGACAGCGAGGAAACGCGGGATTCAAGTATTGATTGCAGGAGCGGGGATGGCTGCCCATCTTGCAGGGGCATTAGCCAGCCATACCACCCTCCCTGTCATCGGTATTCCCATAAAATCAGGAGCACTCAATGGAGCGGATGCCCTTTATTCCACTGTCCAAATGCCTCCCGGGGTTCCTGTTGCAACAGTAGGAATTGATGGAGCGAAGAATGCCGCTTATCTAGCCTGTGAAATCCTCTCAATCAAATACCCTGAGATTTCCAAAAAATTGGATGATTTCAGATCTAAGATGAAGAAATCTTTGGAAGAAAAATCAAAGGAACTCAAACGGAAGAAATCCTGATCTCCTTTCTATTCGTGTCCTTGTCTTTCCTGCGAAAGCAAGAATCCAGATTCTTTAAAATTTAACCTCCTGGATTCCCGTCTTTACGGGAATGACAGAATTGACAGAGAGTAAGAACGTAATTTTTTAGTCAATGAGAGACAAAGGAATAATTCATCAGGCCGCCGAGATCATCAAACGAGGAGGGATCGTAGCCTTTCCAACAGAGACGGTTTACGGTTTAGGTGCGGATGTCTTCAATCCTATTGCCGTTGCTCGGATCTTTGAGGTCAAGAGAAGACCCTCTTTCGACCCGCTGATTCTCCATGTTGCCGATCCATCCGACGTGGAGAAGTTGGTCAAGGGAATTCCATCGAATGCTAAGAAATTGACAGAAAGGTTCTGGCCCGGGCCGTTGACGGTTGTTCTTTTAAAGAAGGAAGATATTCCTGATATTGTGACCGCCGGTCTTCCTACGGTAGCCATTCGTATGCCCAATCATTCCATGGCTCTTGCTTTGATCAAAGAATGCAAATGTCCCATTGCCGCACCGAGCGCCAATCCCTTCGGCTATTTAAGCCCGACAACGGCTGAGCATGTTCGGGATCAACTGGGTGATCAGATTGACCTGATTCTGGACGGAGGGCCCTGTCCCGTGGGAGTGGAATCGACCATCCTCTCTTTCTTAGAAGAGAAGCCCAGGTTGTTAAGGCCGGGTGGGGTATCGCTCGAGGAGATCGAATCCATCATCGGGAAGGTTGAGATCAGCCCAATCGAAGACAGACCCTCTGCCCCTGGAATGTTGCCAAAACACTACGCCCCTCGAACGCCAATCGTTCTCGATTGGAATGTGAAGAACCTCGATCGCTATGAAGATAAAAATATTGGTTTGTTGGTCCTTCAGGAACCCAAGAATAATCTGAAATTCCATTCTGTAGAGGTTCTTTCAGCGAATGGAGATCTTAGAGAAGCAGCAGCCAATTTATTTGCGGCTATCCGACGGTTGGATGCGTTGAATTTAGATCTCATTGTAGCGGAGTCTATTCCGGAAGTTGGATTAGGCAGGGCGATCATGGATCGTCTCCGGCGCGCAACTTCCAAAGGGGAATAAAACAATGAAAAAAGTTATCCTTGCTCTTTTATTTCTTTTTCCACTTTCCACTTTCTACACTCCACATTCTTTTTGTCTTCCAGCAGAGGATGTCCAGTTGGTGTTGGATGCTCAATACTTTCAAGTCGCAAAGAAAATGATTCAGGAAGCCAAACATTCGATTCAGGTGATGATGTTTGAGATGGGATATTATGATCAACATCCGAACACCCCTTCCAACCTTCTTATCAAGGAGCTCATTGATGCCAAGAAAAGGGGAGTGAAAGTTGAAGTAATATTGGAAGTAAAAGAAGGGGAGGATCAGACGGCCAAACGAAATCGTCACACCGGAAAGATTTTATCTGAAGGAGGGGTAGAGGTGATTTATGATCCTCTCTTCAAAACCACCCATGCCAAATTAATGGTAGCCGATGGAAAACTTACCCTTCTGGGCAGTACAAATTGGACGTATTATGCCTTGAGCAACAACCATGAGGCTTCTATCCTTATTCGATCGAAAGAGGTTGCTAAGGCGTTCGTGGATTATTTCAATCAAGTGAAAATCACCGGCAGCAAGAAATAATCCGCCCTTACCCCTCCTTTATCAAAGGGGGAATGGGGGATTTGAAATTTTTTCCTCAACAGTGATGAAATAAATTTAGATTTCAGTTTAAAGGGACAGGTAGCACGCCTGCCTGCGGCAGGCAGGGACACCGTCACGTTATTTTTCAAAGGCGAAATGCTCATCGATTCTCATGCCCATTTAGAAATGCCAGAGTTCAAAAGGGATCTGGAGGCAGTGATTCAGAGGGCGAAGGAGTCAGGGGTTGGATACATCTTCACAGTCGGGACGGAGAAAAAGGATTGGAAGAGGGCCCTTGAGATTGCCAATTCACACCGTTCGATCTATGCGATTCTGGGTGTTCATCCCCACAATGCAAAGGAGATCGATGACGAGACCTATCCGGTGCTGAAAGAACTCTGCCGGAATGGAAAGGTGACGGCCTATGGGGAGATTGGCCTGGACTTTTTTAGAAACCTGTCGCCACGCGATATTCAGTTGAAGAGATTCAGGGAACAGATCGGTCTAGCCAAGGAACTGGGACTTCCTATTGTGGTGCACGATCGAGAGGCTCATCGGGAAACGCTGGAGATACTGAGATCTGAAAATGCAGAGGAGTGTGGAGGGATCATCCACTGTTTTTCTGGGGATTATGAGATGGCGAAGGTCTGCATGGACATGGGATTCTATATCTCTATTCCAGGAAGCATCACCTTTAAGAATGCAGAGCACTTTAGGGAGATCGTCAATAGAATTCCCTTGGAATCGCTTCTTGTGGAGACCGATGCCCCATTCATTACCCCTGAGCCTTTTCGCGGGAAGAGGAATGAGCCGAGTTATGTTCGATATACGGCACAAAAAGTGGCAGAGATCAAGAAGGTTTCTTTTGAAAAGGTGGCTGAGGTGACCACTGAGAATGCACTGCGCGTTTATAGGGTGAAAGTTTAATCTTAATCCCCCTCACCATAACCCTAACCCTCTCCCACCAGGGGAGAGGGGGAACCTAATTAGTAAACGGCCTCAAAATTCCCTCCCCCTTCGACGGGGGAGGGAGTGGGGGGGGGTGAATTATTTATCGTTTTTGAAAGGGGTGTTCATGAAACCGGCAATCATTGTCGTCGACATGTTGAAAGATAATTTAAAGGAGAGCCCTCGAAACCCATATTTTCAAGAGGGAAAGGCCGTTATTCCCAATCTTCAGAGACTCTTAGAAGAGGGCAGAAAGAGAGGCTTTCCCATCATCTTTGCCTGCGACAGTTTTTTGGAGGGGGATTTCATTTTTAGAGGAAGGATGAAAGTCCATGCCCTTCGAGGAACGAAAGGTGCGGAGGTCGTGGATGATTTAAAGCCAGAGCCAACAGATATCATCTTGCCCAAAAGGCGATTTAGCGCCTTCTTCAAAACCGACCTTGACCAGACCCTTCGGGTTCTTGGTGTAGATACGATCGTTGTTACAGGTATTACGACGGAAGTTTGTGTATTGATGACGGTGATGGATGGCCTCAGTCACGATTTTTCAGTTATTCTTTTGGAAAATTGCTCAGCCAGCCGAAACAAAGAGTTTCACGAAGGATGTCTCAACCTCTATCGCGATTTTGCCCTTTATCCTTTGTTAAAAATTATGACACTTGAAGAATTTCTAAAAGAAGTATCGTAATCAAATCCCCCCAACCCCCCTTTTCTAAAGGGGGGAGAGGGGGGATTATAAAATGGAACCGGTAGATGAAGTATTGCGAAAAGGATTTCATTGATCAGATAGGGAAAATGCTCTCTTCAAGGCAGAGAAGGGTGATTGAACATCCACCTTTTTCCCATGCTGCGGTTCTTGTCCCACTTTTTCAAAAAGATGGGGATTGTCATCTCCTCTTTACCAAAAGGTCTGAAGAGGTCAAATATCACAAAGGCGAAATCTCTTTTCCTGGAGGGGTTGTGGATGAAGAGGATAGGGAATTGATCCATACTGCACTCCGGGAGGCTCGTGAGGAAATTGGGCTCAAGGAGAGTGATGTTCAGATCATTGGGGTATTAGATGATATTGTGACGATTAGTGAATTTATCGTCACCCCCATCGTTGGTCTCTTCCCTTACCCCTATCCTTTTAAAGTAAGCGAGGTAGAGATTGCAGAATTGATCGAAGTGCCCCTCGCCTCCTTACTCAAGAAAGATTGTTTTAATGAGAGGGAGATCTTCCGGGGCGGTGAAAGGGAAATCGTCTATGCCTATCAATATGGAAAACATATCATCTGGGGTGCGACTGCTCGGATCCTGAAACAGTTTTTGGACTTAATCACATCCAGAACATAACCAAGGAACCCCTTCTTTTCATATTCACCCGATAACGTTCTATAATTAGAAAACGGAGAGGAAAAGACAAGATCAGTTCAATGATGGGCTGAGTATAAATATAGAGTAAAACAACGGTTGGTCGATGGAGCCTTTGTAGGTTTAATAGAGGGAGGAGGAACATAAATGAAAATCCTGATCACTGGTGGTACAGGCTTTGTGGGTACGCAACTGACCTCTCGATTAATCCAGGATAGGCATGAAGTGACCATCTTGACCCGTTCCTTGAAAGGGGCAAAGGGGTCCTCGCCAGGAATTTCTTACTTAGAAGGGGATCCGACCAAAAAGGGCCCTTGGCAGGAAGCCATTAAAAACCACGACGCCATCATCAATCTTGCAGGCGCCTCGATTTTCAGCAAATGGACCGATGAGCACAAGAAGGCGATTAGAGAAAGTCGTGTCAGCACCACTCAAAATATTGTCGAAGGAATACCATCCCATCCCGAAAAAAGGATCACTCTCTTCAGTACCTCTGCGGTTGGCTACTATGGTTTTTGCGGGGACGAGGAACTCGTTGAAGACTCCCCTCCCGGAAATGATTTTTTAGCCCGCATTGCTATGGAATGGGAAGGGAAAGCCCTCAAGGCAAGAGAAAAAGGGGCTCGAGTGGTGATGACTCGGTTTGGCATCGTCATGGGAGAAAAAGGAGGAGCTCTCAGTCAGATGATTCCTCTTTTCAAAAAATATATCGGAGGGCCGATTGGAAATGGAAAACAGTGGTTTTCCTGGATTCACATCAAAGACCTTGCTGAGGCCTTTGTTTTCCTGACGAAACACCCGGAGATTTCAGGTCCTGTCAACGTATGTTCTCCGAATCCGGTGAGGAATAGAGACCTGGCAAAAGCTCTCGGGAAAGCTCTACACAGGCCTTCTATCATTCCAGCCCCTGGATTCATGGTGGAGTTGGTTTTGGGAGAGTTTGGATCGGTCATCCTTGAAGGTCAGAGAGTTATCCCCCGAAGGCTGCTTGAGAATGGTTTTGTTTTTCAATATCCAGACATTGAAAAAGCCTTGGAGAGCATCGTAGGACAATAAACATTTATGTTTCCCATGCCATAGCATCCCAATTTAGAAATTGGTAGACAGCTTTGAAGGTTAGCCCACCCCAAAAATTTTTCTTCACAGTTCAGGGGCTTTCGATGGGACAAGACAGATCACAACGAGTAGTCCCTTACCACGGTTTCGTATTTGATGTTCTTCATTGCTGGGTACAAAAATAGCATTGCCGGATTTTACCGGGTTCCATTGACCATTGCCATAAATTTCGCCTTCGCCTGAATGGACGAACATCTCATGTTCCCAATCGTGCGAATGCTTCGGCGTATTTCCTCCAGCGGAGATCTCAAAGACCCGCATACAAAAATTATTCGCACCGTCTTTCTTGCCAACCACAACGCGTCCAGCGACTCCTTTCGCTTCCCCACTTTTAAAATAAGTGGCTTTGACATCGGAATACTTTAGAATCTTCATAACATCCTCCTTGAGTATTGTGTCTAATGTTGCTTTTGAGCAGGGGCTATAGCCGTTCGCACGAAAGGCTCGTTATGCAGCCAATTCTCGTTTCATTATTACGACTCGGTGATTGTAATATATTGGCCTTTCGACAGGTTCCCATCCAAGCATCAAATAGAATTGTTCTTTATCAGGGGTGTGAAGGTATAGAATCTTTACACCGAGCCCTTTGGCTTCCTCGACAGCCCGATTGACAAGCATTGTACCAATGCCTTGGTTCCGATGTTCCTTTGCGACATATACCGAGCCCAACCAGTGGTAGAAATGCTTGTGAGTGGTCATCTCTTGAATCTTCAAACTTGCTGTTCCAATTGGTTGCGAATCGAGAAATGCGACCAAAGCAAGAGGTATTCTGTCCCGATTCATTCGTTTTGCGAACTGTTCGATCATCTCATCAACTGATTTGATGCAATACTGTCGTGCCCATTGGGCAAATGCCCATGAGGCAAGAACAGGTATTACCTCTGGGCATTCAGCAAGGTACTTTATCTCGACTGATGTGTTCATCTTACATCATAACAACTGAGCTCAGCCGCCGCCTTAGCCGTCGGCTGGGCTGCTCCATTTCTTCCCCGAGAGGACCACGGATGTTTCAACCTGTCGCTCAGGGACGTGCCAGTACTTCCTGAGTAGTCGATTCTTCTCTTCTGTCGAAACCAATCGGTAGCCGTGCTTCTGGTAGAATATAACCGCCCAAGTCGCATCAGCCCACGTTCCAATCAGAATGGGCTTCTCTGTCGTCGACTCAAGGAATTGCAACAGCCGTGAACCTATCCCGCGATTTCTCATCCGTGATCTGACGTACGCATGGCGTATAAGAATCACATCCTCTCTGTCCTGTATACCCATCACACCGATTAAGATGCTATCTTCCTCAAATCCCCAGAATGACACGCCAGCATCGATTTCTTGTTTCAGTTGTCCGCGTGACATGTAGGGTTCGTGCCAGCGATCAGCCGGAATGACCCCTCTGTATGCTTTCGCTGCATCGTTGATGATCTCGTAAATCACCTCGAAATCCGCTTCTGTACACTTGCGTATCATGATCTCCTTCATTCAGCTTTATTGCATTATTTTTAGGTTTTCTGGCCATTTTTAGTTGAATTTATGGGAATTTGCGAGGAGTGTCAAGAATAAATTCCGGGGATACGAAAGAAATATACCTTAGACATGGTTTCGTAATTGAAGCTCCAATGGGTGAGGGTGCAGATAAACCTGCTCTTTGAGGTAAGGCTGATCATATTTTCGGACATAATGTTGAATAAGGATGATGGGAACGATCAAAGGGGTATAGCCCTTTCGATAGACTTCAATGACTTCCAGTAATTCCTTCTTTTCATCAGCAGACAATTGTTCCTTAAAATAACCCATCATGTGCTGAAGGACATTTGCATTTTTCTTAGGGGAGGTTTTTAATTGCAGGGCTTCCATGAGAATCGCCTGATATTGTT
>CAZEKS010000104.1:0-7366 GCA_964512795.1 uncultured Syntrophaceae bacterium | reverse complement strand
ATGGGGTTTCTGTCGCGAGCTCCGATTCATCTCTTGAACTGATGGGAGGGGTCTCGAAGATTTCTGACCAGTTCTCTTTTATCGTGTCCCTCATCGCCCTTGGAGGCGCTGTTTTTCTGATCGTCAAGGCCATGCTCTCCAACCTTGTTGAGCGATCGAGAGAGATTGGCATCCTGAAGGCGGTCGGCTGGACAGAGAAAGATGTTCAAAAACAGTTAATGGGCGAAGTCTTTTTACAATCTCTTGCGGGAGGTGTCTTTGGAATTTTGATGGGGTATTTCTTCTCTTATCTTCTGGGTTTCCTCTCCATCCCTGTAGCAACCTCCTGGGAGTTGAACCTTTTGCCTGCTTTTGCCAAAGATACGGCAGCCGCCGCCCAAACCGTCCGGCTTCCAGTAAGAATATCCGCCGGGCTGGCTGCGGTTTCTCTGGCATTGTCCCTTGTTGCAGGCGGCATGGCAAGTTATGTTATGGGGAAACGGACGGCAAGGATGAAACCCGCCGAGATACTGAGGCAACTGTAGCTGCGCTGGTCCTATCAGGGAGTCCACTTTTACTTAGAATGATTTGAGGATGGGCCGAAGGAGATAGCTTGTGTTGGTGCTCAGAGTTTGGTATCCTGAAACTGTCAGAGAGGATTTCCTGATGGAACAGTCACGAGAGCAACATGATCATCCAACTCTTTCATTATTCCACTTGTTCGGTTCATTTTTAAGACTGGGGGCTACCGCCTTTGGCGGCCCTGCAATGGTGGCTTATATTCGCAAGATGGCTGTCGAGAAGAACCAGTGGCTCGATGACCATTCTGCTCGCGACGGGGTCGCCCTTTGTCAGACCATCCCCGGGGCGACGGCTATGCAAATGTCTGCCTATGTGGGACTGAGAGCCAGGGGAGTGGCCGGAGCAGCAGCGAGTTTCGTAGGATTTGGGTTACCTACGTTTCTTATTATGATGATCTTATCGGCACTCTATGCGCGGACGCATTCATTGCCTGCAGTCGTTTCAATATTCAATGGGCTTCAGGCCATCGTTGTTGCTCTTGTCGCTAACGCCACCTTATCCTTTGGCAGGACCTCCATCAAGACCTGGAAGAATGTGATCAATGTGATAGTCGCTGCGGGTCTATTTGGACTAAAGGTCAGTCCCATTCTGGTCATTATCATCGCTGCCTTTTTGGGAATGATCCTCTATGATAAACAATCTGTTTCTCCTGCAGTGGGCACCACGAAAAAGGCAAAAGTCCCAAAATCTGTTTTGTTAATATTATTGGTTACAGCCATAGGGTTTACGGCCTTTTATTTTTTGGACCGAAGGCTCTTCGACCTTGCCACCCTTATGTTCAGGATAGATTTATTTGCTTTCGGAGGTGGATTTGCTTCTATCCCTCTTATGTTTCACGAAGTCGTTGAGGTTCGCGAGTGGCTGGACGGTCCGACCCTTTTAAACGGAATTGCTTTGGGACAGGTCACTCCGGGGCCTATCGTAATTACAGCGACCTTTATCGGGTATTTGTTAAAAGGCCCTCTCGGCGGAGTGATTGCCACTTTTTCCGTGTTCCTGCCCTCTTTCATGATCGTTGTTGGAATTGTTCCTTATTTTGATCGTTTGCGCAGTTCGCCCTACTTTAAAAAAGTGATCACCGGTATATTGTGCTCTTTTGTAGGGCTTCTTCTGACAGTAACAGTCCGATTTGCTTTGGACATCCCCTGGGATGTTCTTCGCATTCTTCTTTCAGGGGCAGCATTTATTGCCCTCATTCTGAAGGTTGATATCCTCTGGGTAGTCCTGGTAGGGACGGCCATTTCACTTATTGTTTTGTAGATTCCAATTTGAGCGCTTGAAAGGCTATTTTACATAGCCGTCCGTTAGGGTCCTCAGGAAAGCAATGATGTCTTCTATTTCCTGATCCGTTAAACCGAGCTGGCCAAAAAAGCCGGGCATAGGCGGCATGTGCCTGTGGACGTTCATGTCAACCTCAGGCGGTGGATAACCTCCGAGATCCCTTGTATTATCAAAATCCAATACCTCACGGAGTGTTTTAAACACACCATTATGCATGTATGGGGCGGTTACCGCGACGTTTCGAAGTGAGGGGATCTTGAACTGGCCATAATGTTTCTGGTTATTAAGGATGCCTCCCAGGCCAAGGTCAATGAAATTCTCTCCATCAGGATTAAACTTTTCCCGGAGACTGTAAAAGGGGTTATCCGAGTTCCTGGGCACACCGATGTTCTGGTATCCGAAGCTTGTAAATAAAGGTTTGCCAGCTAAGTTGTTGGTATCGACAAAGTGGCAGTTCTTACAGTTCGCTTTTCCAGTGAAGAGTGTTAGACCCCGTGCTTCACTATCGGTTAAAGGGTTCTCGGTTGGGTTTGCCAAATATTGATCGTATTTCGAGCTAAACGGACTTACTTCACTCGACCTTTCGTATTCCGCAATTGCCTCGACCATATGATTGTAGGCTGCTCCCACATTATTCAAGGAACGAAAGCCGAAAACTTCTCGGAAAAATTCAACATATTCGCCTTGACGAATTTGGGCGATTACAGATCCTTTGTTCGGATTGTTCATTTCCACAGGATTCAAGATGGGTTGTTTTGCTTGATCTTCAAGGGAAGATACTCCGCCATCCCAGAATAGACCACCCCGATACATCCCTTGCATCATGTTGCCCATACTGGGAGTCGGATCAAAATACAAGGGTGGGCTATATGCAGCGTAAGTTATAGAAGGAGCGTTTCGATTACCAAACCGGCCATATATGACTCCGCCCGAAACGGGAAAGGATGAACGTGGGTCTGCAAAAGCCACTTTTGGGTCATGGCAAGTCGCACAAGACATCCCATTGGGAGTTGAAAGGTTCGGGTCAAAAAACAGCAATTTCCCCAATTTCTGTATCTGGGTGAGTTCTTCTGTTCTTGCATCTTTTGTAGGGACGATGAACAGAAGAGCCACTGATCCAACCAAAAGGACTATCAAAAGCTTCCGAATCGCTTTCGGATATCCTTCGTTTCCTTCTAAGAAAGACCATACGCCTTGCATCGATCCGCCCTTCTTTTTTAGAGTACTCTGCTTTGCCCGCTTCGTTAATTAATGTAGAAACCGCTGCTCATGGACTGATAACGAGTTTCACGAATAAAACCCATTCGCGCCATTTGGTTCATTCGTGGTATTCGTTTTAGTGTTTTCCTCTAAAGTCAATTCCAGGATAACAATTTGAATTCCCGCACACAATGTGCATAAATACCCATTCCAATATGGGTAAAAATACCCATTTTGGTTACCGGCAGGTGGGCTACTAAGCTATTCTAATGGCTTTGATGGTGATGATATTTTTCGATCGATCGGCGGGTACTGTACCCTTGTAATTCGTCATACTTTTCAATCTGTTCCCGGGAAAGGACCGGTTTCATTTCCAAATGGGCCAATAAATGGACAAGGCGGAGTTCACCGCGAAGCCGGGCGATTTCCATGGCAAGGGTTCTTAATTTGTTCGAATCCACTTCATCCTTATTAAAGAGATGGTCAAGCTCCTCTTCCTTCTGAAGGATCGCCTTTCCCAAACGAACGGCTTCATCATGCATTCGGTCGTAAATCTCTTGAGCCTTGTTTCGTTGGGTTTCGGAAAGTTGAAGCTGTGAGGCGAGGTCCAAAACGTGCCTTGGTCCTGGAAAATGGTTTAGTTCAGCAGCCTTCGCCATCCCCATCCCGTCACCATTAAGCAGTCCCTGAATCTCATTCGCTGAAAGAGTTTTAACTTCCTCCCCTCGTTGGTCTGCATATGATATATGTAGGCTTTGTGCTGAAAGCAACGAGGAACACACCATCAGAGTGATTAGTATTCTATCCATGGAATATCCTCTTCATACCCTCATTGGCAAGGTCCTGTTATGGATCTTTACGGCGATAATCCAGGCTGCCACTGTGAACACAGCAAGTACCAAGAAATCGATGCCAATAGGAAAGTAGTTCCTGCCTCCCATAGAGTACCGGGCAAGGTCCGTGAAATACGTTAGTGGCGAGATAAAGGTGATGCTCCTCGCAAAAGCAGGCAGTTCGTTTAAAGGTATAAAAATACCGCTGATAAATATAAGCGGGAATTTTACGAAGGAGCTTATCATCTGAGAGTACTGCGGGGCCCTTGACGGAGGTGAGGAAATAAGCAGTGATCCGGTGGCGAAACAAATAGCACCCAGGATAATAGCGCCCGCGAGTATTAATGGGTTCACGATGGTCGACCCAACAGCGATGGCGATAATTATGGGTACAATAGATATGATAACTCCGGTCAGCATTGATGCCAGCATATCCCCGAGAAGGATTGTCCAGACCGCTACGGGGGCAGAGACCAGCCGTTCCAGTGTCCGTGCTTGTGTCTCCCAGGGGAAAGTAATGGGAGCAATGGCTGAGCATGTGAAGAAAACGGACATGGAGATCAGTCCTGGCATAAGCGATGCCGCTGCCATATTACGCCCGAAAGCAAAGGCAATGAACATAAAGGCTGGATACATGACGCCCATAAGTACGACCGGGCCCTTTGAATAGTAAATCTTCATATCTTTCTTGACGATCGCCCAGGAACGTATTGCCTGGTCCCAAATGATTCCGAGACTATTTAGCATGGCTTTTCTCCTCTGTCAGCCTGACAAATGCATCTTCGAGCGAGGGCGGACGGATGTTAAGAATGTTCATCTGAAGGGAGTTAGCCCGGCTGAAATCAACCAGTGAGCAGACAAGAAGAGTCGTATTATCCGTATAGAGTCTGAAACGGTAGTCAGATCTTTTCTCGTCTCCGGTTTCAGCGCCTGGCATCTTGCCCGTTCCCATCCTCGGCTGCGCCGTCCCAGCAGGTGGTCCGCCAGTCATCTGTGCCTGCATTCTTCCCTGGTTTCCTCCCATACCTCCAGCCTTACCTCTGCCTGCCATCGCCTGCTGGGCTCGCAGCTTGTCTGCTGCTTCTATAGCCTGGGCTGTCTCCAATCGGTTAACTCCCGGTAGGTTAGTCAACACATTTGGACTCACGGATTTGTCAAAGTTCACATCAATCAGATAGACACGCCCGGCAGTGATGCTCAGGTTGTCAGGGCTATCCAGAGCTACAATTTTACCGCGATTGATTATCGCCACACGTTCGCACATCTCGGCTGCCTCATCCATGTTGTGCGTCGTGAGGAAGATAGTCTTACCTTCCTGCTTCAGATCACGGAGCAGGGCTCGAATAAAACGGACACTCTGAACATCCAGCCCGCTCGTGGGTTCATCCAGAAACAATACCTGAGGATCGCTCAAAAGTGCCGTGCATAGAACAAGCCGTTTTCTCATGCCCATGGAGTAAGTGCTTGCCAGGGAGTCCTTCCGTTCGAAAAGCCCCAGTTGGTGTAAAAGGGATTCCGCCCGCTTCTTTGCCTCATTCATGGGGATACGGTAAAGCTCGGCCATAAGCATGAGATTGGCCCAGGCTGTGAGGTCCAGGTAGGCGTTGGAGAGTTCCGGCATGACCCCGGACAATTGTTTGGCGCGGATGCTCCCGGCAGGATATCCCATGATGAAAGCCTCACCGCTGTTTTTCTTGATGATTCCCGTCAACATCCGTATGGTCGTAGTTTTCCCAGCACCGTTGGGACCCAAAAAACCGAAGAACTCCCCCTGACGAACCTGAAAACTGACATGGTCGACCGCCACAAGCTGATCGAAGAGTTTGGTTAAATCCCTTACGTCGATAGCAATGTCTTGACTTTTCAAGAAGGCCTCCTTTCAAAATGGACCAGCCGTTAGCAGGAATAACGTTTAGGCATAATCATAACTTGGTCGCGTTCAACCAAGTTCATAAGAACGGTTTCCTGGTCGCTCAAAGCCTGCCTAAGAACGCTTTTCGGCCAGTAGGTCAACCTGCAGAAAATCCATTGAGCTACTCCAAAAGGTTTTGTCTAACGGTCACGGTAACGATGCCCGTATCGTCATTCGGTAACGTCTTTCGTCTAAAGACGTAGCCCTGAGACGATAAACGAAACGGGCTTCGTAACCGCAACCTTTGCCTAAACCCGATCACCATTTTCATGGCATATAACGAGCAGAACTACCTTCCACTTACATCATTCCTCTTTGACGACGCAGGGGTGCTTTTCATCCCCATGGCATTCTTTGATCTGCTCAGGGGTGCATTCCTCTGGTTTTCCTTTCAACTTCTCCGGGTACTGACATTTGCAGTCGCACATTTTTGTTCCCTCCTTGTGACAGTCGATTTTGTCGTTAAGTTTTTTTATGCAGACGCCTTCAGGACATGGCAGCAGATTGGTCAACCCCTTTAGCAGTTCGGCCAGCTCATTCAGCTTGTTTTTTTCAACCATGTAATGGGTCCAATACCCCCGCTTTTCTCCTTTGACCAATCCCGCTTCTCTTAAAAGCTTTAGATGTTGGGAAGCCGCTGCTTCCGATATTCTCAAATGATGGGCGAGGGCCCCTACACAGAGATCATGGGTCAGAAGGAGCTTTATGAGTTCAAACCGTGTCTCATCAGATAAGGTTTTTAAAACTTGAACGAATTCTGTCACTATTATTCCAATATTTGTTTTAGCAAATGCTTAAACAAATCGTAAGCTGCTTAAATAATTTTGTCAAGTCTTTTTTAGACGGTGTCATTTGCAGTTCAAAAGCGCATAGGTTTTGATAGATTTTTAGTACCGTTCAGCTTCTGGTGAGCATATCCACCGGGCTAATCGCGGTTTCTCTGGCATTGGCCCTTGCCGCACGCGCCATGGCAGGTTATGTAATGGGGAAACGATGGCAAGGATGAAACCACCTGAAACTTTCATGGCGTTCAAAAGCTTCTTGCTTTGATTTTATAGAGGTATGAGAGAGAGGGAAATGTGCTTTCGTTAACTGCACTGTTTGTAAGAGTCCTTATACTGGGGGCCACAGCCTATGGTGGTCCCGCAATGATCGCTCAGATCAAGGAGACGGCTGTAAATCGATACGGTTGGGTGAAAGAGGGGGAGTTCATGCGAGGCGTGGCCCTTTGCCAACTGATCCCGGGGGCTACCATGGTCCAGATAGTCACTTACATCGGGTATCGGGTGAGAGGGATACTGGGGGCACTTACAGCCTCCGTGGCTTTTGTCCTCCCAGCCTTCATCGCCCTCCTTATTCTTTCTGCCATCTATTTCAAATTTCAAACCGTCTGGTTTATTCAGGCCCTTTTCAAAGGTCTGGGGGCCATTGTTGTGGCCATCATCCTCAATGCCTGCATCACCTTCGGCAGGTCTGTTCTCAAAGATTGGAAGGTGATTCTCATAGCGGCCTTATCCTTCTTTGCCTTCTTTTTTCAGTGGAACTTTGTTCTGATCTTTGTCTTCGCTGCCGTTGCCGG
>CAZEKS010000103.1:0-7475 GCA_964512795.1 uncultured Syntrophaceae bacterium | reverse complement strand
CGTTATCCACATTGGAAGTGATGATGCCAGGCCCCATCAGAATGAAGAAGAGCCCGACGGTTCTCCACAGCGAGCGTCTCGAATTGGAAACCCATTTTATGTAATTTGCCATGATGCTTTTATCACCAAACCCCTCACCCGCGCCGTCGCCAAAGCAGCTATGGCGCGTCGGCGACTTCCCCTCTCCCCTGAGGGGAGAGGGAGGGGGTGAGGGGAAATATTGTTTATTAAATAATTGGTATTTGTTTGGTCCCGCCTTAGCGGGATTGGAGTTTGATGCCTGTAATTTTATTTATCACCCTGTCTCAGGTGCCAATACCCAGGACACTTCGGAAACTGATCACTCCTTTAAGATGGCCTTTTTCATCCACAACGGGCAGGGCCCTGAACCCATACTTTGCAAAGGCCTCCACGACCTCATTTTGGTCTTCATCCAGCTTGACGCTCACCACTCTTGTAGGTTGGATCTGGGCGAGGGTTTGATGGGGCTGGGCTGTAAGAAGGTCGCGAATGCTTACCACCCCTTGGAGGACCTCCTCTTCATCCACAATAAAAATGTAGTCCATAATGTCTAAATTCTGAGCTTCTGCCTTCAATCGTCCAATGGCTGTCTCTATCGCGATTCCAGGAGTCAGGCTAAGGTAGGCGGTGGTCATCAGACCCCCTGCTGTTTCATCGGGATGGACGAGGAGTTCTCTCAGGTCTTCCGCCTTCTCCTGCTCCATCCCTTCGAGGATTTCTTCAGCCCTCTCTTCAGGAAGATCACCGAGAAGGTCCGCAGCATCACTGGGAGACATCTCCTCGACGATGTCAGAAGCCTTCTCCACAGGGATGGTCTCGATCAAGGCCTTTTGAATCTTGGGATCGATCTCCTCCAGGGTCTCCGCAGCGGTCTCGGCATCCAAGGCATGGAAAATGGCGGATCGGTCACGACCACTGAGGTCCTCAATGATATCGGCCAAATCGGCAGGATGAAGATGGGAAAGTTTCTTCTGAGACACGCTGAGGTGGAGGAGATCCGAACCTGAAAGGAGCTGGACATATTTCCATGAGATGAATTGGTTGGGCAGGACATAGGAGAAAAACCAGCGGAGCGCCTGATCCACTAACTTCTCCCATCCCACCCTTCTCATCAGTCCACGAAATCCCACATCAACATGAACCAGTCTGAGACGGGAATCCACTCGAAGGAAGTGGAGGTCATTGACCCTTACCACTTTTGCTCCGAAGGTATCGACAATTTGTTTGTCCATCACCTCTTCGCGCAGAAGGATGATATCCTTTTCGGGAAGAGATGTCTTAAGGTCTATGAGTTCTTTCTCAGGAAGGGTAAGCTGGGGTTCGATTTGAACGATCCTCTCCCAAGGAAGGTACATCTTTCTTCCCTTTGTTCGCACCATCATACCAATGATCATTGGATAGGGCTCTGCCCTCTCAGCCACTAAATCCGTTATTTTGCCGACTCTTTGTCTGGAAGCGTTACAAACCTTCCGGTTTAAAAAATCGCTGAAGAAGTAAAATTCTTTAAGACCTTGACCCATTTATTTCCCTGATTAAATTTTAGGAACTCGAAGCAACAAGAATGAAGGTTACCATTTTATAACGATTTTAAAAAGGGGTGTCAAATCAAAAAGGCCCGTCCCCCATGCGCTCTGCGCTCGGCTCTATGCGGTCTTGAGTTGCGGAGGGTGTCAAACCGAAAGTGTTCTCAATTCCCCCTGGGTCATCTCATGCAAAGCTGTCTTGATTAATTTTAATAGATCACGTTTAAGATCTTTTGAGGAATGGATCGGCAGGAGGAGGCATTTGAGTTTGACCAAACCTTTGCTCTCCATGATTTGTCGAAACTTCTTTTCCACTTCAATAGGATCAACCTTTCTCAAATGGGCCAAGACTCCACGGATCTCCTCGGGGCTATATCGTTCGATGGTATCGTGTTCTCGAAATTGGATCTGGGATTGAAGCTGGTCGAGGGAGAGAGAATCCCCGCTGAATAGGAAAAGGGTAAAGGTTCGACTTCCAGCCAGGTCACGCCTCTCCTCCCCGATTTCTTCGGGGGGGGGGTCATAATCCAATTCCATTAACGGATTCAGATTTTTTATAAACGCGACCTGGTTCTCTTTAGAGCGAAACCATTGGAGCCGTTCGCCCGGATGATCCGCTTTAGCAGGGTGTTCTTTCAGCTTTTTTATCGCTTCTATCTGCACCATCGTATATTCGAATTTGGAGTAACAATTCTTTGCGATGAATCCGAATTCCATGATCTCCTTGTCGCGTACACTGTCTCGGCGATAGTGCTGCCGATATTTCCCTTGAAGGAGTTGTTCGATGGCCTTAATCTCTGTCAATCGATTGCGAATCTCCTTATACATTTCCCGGATATCGATGGCGATTCCTGCAGGAATATGCTTCTCGGGACTGACCATTCGACACATCTCTTGAAAGTCCTTTATCGATTCCTTCAAGTAATGATGGTTGTTTTGAATGGTCCTTTCTAAACTTTTAACATACCTTTGATCCCGGTCTCGTTCCATGGTTCATCCCAGACCCATTCTACTCCAATTCGTTCTTTTCTCCAATATAAAAAATAAAAATGGTCTTTGGGTTAAGGCTACGAAGCCCATTTGACATAAACTTCATCGGTGACGACGCTGGTATCGAAGCATGAAGCTCGCACAAAAAGAGGCTCGAATATCCAGTATCAATAGACGAGCCCTGAACCTAACATGGTACAGGGCGAGTCTCGATACGAGCTTCGACAACGACGAACGAATGTTCCCATAAGAATTTTTAAGGGCCCAAGATACATCCCAATAACGAAACGGGCATCTCGTAGAGTCGAGTCTCCGACTTAACCCTGACCTTTTGACTAATGATTTTTTCTCTACAATGCTTAGAGGAATCCTTCTCCAAAGGAGAATAAATGTTTTCGAATGGGTTCATCCGCGGGTGGCATCGCCAGTGTTTCCAGCTCCCTGAGGTTCACCCATCGAAAATCATGACATCCAATTGGGTTGAGAAGGCCCTTCTCAACCCGACAACGATAAATTAAGAGAAGGATTGGATAGGCTGGATAGGAATAGAAGACCACATCAAAAATCATCCCCACCTCCACCTCAACATCCAATTCCTCCCTTAACTCTCTCCGTAAGGCCTCCCTCGGCTCCTCCCCCTCTTTCACTTTCCCTCCTGGAAATTCCCAAAGGAGTCCGTGGGAGGCATCCTTCTTTCTCTGAGTGACGAGAATTTTCCCTTGTTCGATGATCAATGCGGCGACGACGATGACGGTTTTCATTTCACCCCTCGATGCAATTCCGGCCGCGTTTCTTTGCCCGATAGAGGGCGTGATCTGCCTCACGGATCAAATCAGTGACGGTGGGGACAGAAGAGGAAAAGGTGGCCACCCCCACGCTGACCGTTACATCTTTATTGGGTTGGGCCCTCTCATTGGGAAAACGCGTTTCGGCCACATTTCTTCTCACCCTCTCCGCAATCTCTAAAGCTTTTTCTCTTCCTGCATTGATTAAGATGGCGGAAAATTCCTCCCCCCCATAACGGGCGACGATATCGGTCTGCCGGACCCCCCGCTGGATAAGAATGGAAATGGCCTTCAATGCCTGATCTCCGGCCAAATGGCCATTCGTGTCGTTGTAATTTTTAAAATAGTCGATATCGATCATGAGAAGAGAGAGGGGGATGGAGTAACGTTTTTGGCGTTCCACTTCCAGAGCCAGTTGTTCGATAAAAAAACGGTGGTTATAAATACCGGTCAGGTCATCGGTATAAGAGAGCCGCAACGCTTCCTGTCCCATCACCTCGATCTCCTTCAATTTCTCTTTGTAGAGGTCCCTGGTCACCTGAAGCTCCCGGGCATAGAGATCTCTTTCTCGAATTTTTTCCGTGGACTCTTTTTTCGTCCTTTCAAACTCTTCTTCGATCTCGATCCTTTCTCTCAGGTCTCTCAGCATAATGAAAATAACATCTTCCCTGGAAACCCCGAAGAGCTCGACAGGAATCCGTTCACCTAACCGACTGGTAATCTTTGTCCGGAATCTAACCTCTTGCCCTTGTCCTATCTCCTCAAACCCCTCTCTGATCCTGTGTAGATCTTCGAGGGCGACGACATCCATAAAGACCCTCTGCTGAAGTTCTTCCGGAGGATACCCGAGTAGGTCTATCCCTTTTGGGTTCACCTTCAGAAAATCTCCATTTCGGTCGAGGATGAAGAATGGCTCTGGGATGACTTCGAAGATGGATCTCTGAAGACGGATTTCTTTCTCCAACGCCTCCACTTTCGTCCGGACCTCTTTAAGAGAAAGAGTTTTCGTATCCTTATCCAGAAAACCGCATAGAGCTTGGAGGAAAGCGCATGGCGAAAAGGATTTTAACTCTATGCTCTATGCGCTCTGCGCTATGCTATTTGTTGGGTAGGGTCAGTATAGCAAATTCATCCCTAAGAGACAAAGACGATCACATGATTGTCTGAACATCTCTTTCGATTTCTTTCAATACCTTTGGATCATAAGGGACGGTCTTCTTTAATGAAGGGTCTAAAGGGTTTTCTGGATTGAAATTCTGGAGGATGAATCTTTGGCCACTTTTCAACTGATTCCCAAGAATCCGGATATCCTCTTCTTGATGAAGTCCTGGAACAACGGTCATCCGGAATTCATACTCCACTTTTCCCCTCTTCAGGATTTCGATCGACTCTAAAATGGGTTTTAGTTTGATGGGAAGGCCAATGGAGCGTGAATAACGAAATGGGTCTAAGGGCGCCTTCACATCCATTGAGACAAAATTAATCTCTCCTCCCTCAATCAAATTTCCTAACATCTGAGGGTTTGAACCATTGGTATCCAGCTTGACCAAAAATCTGTGTCGTTTTATTTCTTGAACCAGAAGAGGAAGGTCGGTATGGAGAGTAGGCTCTCCGCCCGTGAGGCAAACGCCATCGATCCAAGTCCTCAAAGAATGAAGGCGGGCGAGAATGTCTTCCATTGGAACGGTAGCATATTGCTCAGGATGAAAAACAAGGGGATGGTTGTGGCAATAAGGACAGCGGAAATTACAGTGGGGAAGGAAAAGCACTGAGCAGAGTTTTCCCGGCCAATCCAAAAAGGAGGTCTCTGAAAATCCTTTGATCTCGATCATGGTGAATGTCCATACCCCCTCACCCTTCCCCTCTCCCCAAGGAAGGGGAGAGGGATGGGGTGAGGGGGGACAGATGCTGCTTCACCTCCTGGAGAGTGGGGACAACCCCTCTCCAACTGACCACCTCTCTCTCTTCCTCATCCTCGATGACAATGGAAGGGGTGGAGCGAATGCTATAAAAGGAAGCCTCGGCCAGGCCATCAATCGTATCCAAATCGTAATTCAAAACCGGCACCCCTTCCTTTTTTAACTCCGTTCCGATCTCTTTGGCAGCAGGACATTTCGGGCATTTCGCTTTCGTAAAAATTTTTATTAGTCCCATGGCCTCTCCTTTAAAAGTAAATTTCAAATGTAAAAATCCAAATGCCAAATGAAATCCAAAGTCCAAATTTCAAATAATCCCAAATTCTTGAAACTTAAATCTTGTGATTAATTTAAACTTTGAGCTTTGACATTCATTTGTCATTGATTCACCTTTGGTTCATCACTTCGTGCGAACTTTGTCATTTGATATTTGTAACTTCAACCTACTTCCAGTGCCATCCCTTCTTCCTCTTCTTTTAAGAAGGTCTGGTTCCGATATCGGTCCCGGAGTTCTCCAATTTTCCCCTTATTCCAACTGGAGATCTTTGTGAAATAGCCGGTAATCCGTGTTATGCCATCCACATCCTCCGATCCACAGTAAGCACAAGAGGAACGAAGGCCCCTGCTCGTCCGATTACAGCGATTACAGGTAGTGAACTCAGGAGAGAAGGCGATTTGGTCATTTTGAGTCAATTGAAAAGTCTTCAACACAAAATTGGCCAGCGATGACTTCGAAGGCCTTGACTCCCCTAACCAGACATGAGTTAATGCGCCTGCCTCAATCAGGGGATGGAAGAGACCTTCCTGCCTTACCCGGTCAATAGGATTCAACACGGCAGAATTGTTCAGGTAGGTGGAGTTCGTATAATAAACCTCTCCTTTTGAGATGTCGCCTTTGACAATGTGTCCCGATTGGGGAGAGTGGTATTTGAGGTCCAATTTAGCAAATCGGTAAGCGGTGGATTCCGCGGGTGTCTGTTCCAGAACAAAACGCATTCCATAGCGCTGGCTGAACCTGTCCACTAATAATTTCATATGGGCAATGACCTTGAGACCGAATTTAAAAGCCTGTTTAGATTGATGCATCTCCTGCCCGGTATGAATTTGAACCAGTTCATTGAGCCCCACCATACCGACCAAAAAACTGGCACGGTGCATCCTCAAATAGGGAGATCCATCCCGATTCATAGCCAGCAACGCCAGGGGCCCGTTTTCCCCTAAAGAGAGAAGTTTTTCAATAAAGAGTTTCTTTTCCAGATGGGCCTTCACCGCCATCTCAACAAACTCAGCAATTTTAGAGAAGAGTTTAGAGTCATCCCCTTTGGCCAGGTAAGCGATTCTTGCAAGATTGAGTGTCACGTTCTGGAGGGCACTGTATCGCATCTTCCAGGGTTGTTTGGCATCCTCGAGGTCTGTTTGATCCAATTTAAAACTGAGGCGGCAGCACTCTGAGATTTTGGCTGTCTCCCCCCGGTCGAAGACAAAGTAGGTATTTCCCTTTTCAGAAGCGACCTCACAGATGTGGTGAAGAAAATCCATATGGCCGGGGGTTTGAAAGAATTTTTCCGTAATATGAACCAGAGGTTTTGGGAAGAAGAAGGGCCTTCCGGATCCATCTCCTTCTTGATAGACGTTAAAGAGCGCCTTGGCAAAACGTTGGGATTCCATCCAATAATCACTATAGGTCTTTCCTGTAAACTCCCCACCCGGTCCGATGGCAGGGACATCTTCAAAATGTTTGGGGATCTCCCAATAAAGATTGAGGTCGGTGAAGATGGCCTGTCCGCCTCTGGCGACCGCTTGTTGGGAGAACTCGAAGATCATCATCTGAGCCAGTTGTTCCAGTTCTTGGTCCGACATTCCCACCAGGTAGGGTGCGAAAAAAAGATTGATAGAGTCCCAACCAATCGCCCCAGCAAAATGACTCTGAAGGGCCGCCGCAAATTTCACCATATGGGCGAGCAACACTTCAGGGTGTTTGGCCGGCTTGGCCATCGCGATCGAGTTGGGAAGACTTAGGCCAAATCGTTTGATGTATTCGAGGGATTGACCGCTACAGTAGGGCCGATCGATAAAACCCAGATCGTGGAGATGAATATCCCCACGCATATGCGCATCGGCAATTTCCTGAGAGAAGACATTGAGCAGAGCATATTCTTTCTTGATCCTCTCGGCTAAGGTGAGATTGGTGGCTTCAGGTCCATGAGGAACATTGGCATTCTCTTTATTGGGATGGAGGA
>CAZEKS010000102.1:0-7499 GCA_964512795.1 uncultured Syntrophaceae bacterium | reverse complement strand
CACCCCCACAATGGATACCTTTGCAATATCTTCATTGGATTTGACTTCTTTCCCGCCAAATTCCTTAATGGTATCTTTAACGATCTGAAGGGTCTTCGTGAAATCGGATTTGGGGACGGTGAACGCCACATCGGCGCAGCCTTTCTCAGTGCTGGAGGTCTGAATGATCATGTCCACAACGATATTGGCGTCGGCAATGGGCTTAAAAATTTTTGCAGCCATCCCAGGGGTGTCGGGAACACGCATGATCTCTACCTTTGCTTCATCTTTATTGTAAGTCACACCAGAAACCACAACCTTTTCCATCTCTTTGTCCTCCTTGCGAACAATTGTCCCAGGATTATCATTAAAAGATGATCTGACATGAATGGGGACATCATATTTCTTGGCAAACTCTACAGAACGGATCTGTAACACCTTCGCCCCGAGGCTGGCCATCTCCAGCATCTCATCATAGGAAATCTTGGATAACTTTCTCGCCTTGGGGCAGATGTTGGGATCGGTGGTATAGACCCCATCAACATCGGTATAGATTTCACAGACATCTGCTTTCAGGGCGGCTGCGATCGCAACGGCCGTGGTGTCAGATCCTCCCCGACCGAGGGTCGTGATATTGTCCGATTCATCCACTCCCTGAAACCCTGCCACTACGACAATCCGTCTGTTTTTCAAATCGTTAAGCACCTTCTCCGATTCAATGCCTGTAATACGGGCTTTGCCAAAAGCGCTGTCCGTGGCAATCTTAATCTGGAATCCTAAATAGGATTTAGCCTCTGCTCCCATATCCTTTAGAGCTATAGCAAGCAAGGCAATGGAGACCTGTTCTCCTGTTGAGACCAGCACGTCCATTTCCCTCTCGTCAGGATTTGGCGTGACCTGTTGAGCCAGGCGAATGAGTTTATCTGTTTCTCCTGCCATCGCGGAGACGACGACCACCACCTCATGGCCTTGGTTTTTGGTGTTGAGGACCCTTTGGGCCACATTTCTGATCCGTTCGACATCCCCGACAGAGGTGCCACCATATTTTTGAACTATCAGTGCCATATATTTACCCCCATTTCAGATTGCAGATTTTGGATTGCAGATTGCGGAATAAAAAATATAATTAGGTAATTCCGCATTCCGAATTCCGCATTCCGAATTCTGAAAGTTCTTTGACTAAGCATTCGTACCGTTTTCCCTTGCCCGAGATTTCTAAAGAACGGGTATTTTCCCCAGTATAATGGATCTCAATCCATAGAATCTCTTCCGGAAGCAGGGAGGGAATCTTATCTGCCCATTCGATGGCGGTAATCCCTCTGCCTTGGAAATAATCCTCCAACCCTAATTCTTCAGCTTCCTTTTCTCCTTCCAGCCGAAAAAGATCAATATGGTAAAGGGTTATTTCCCCCGGATATTCGTTAATCAATTTAAAAGAAGGGCTTGAGATATAGGCCGGGTTCCCAATTCCCACTCCCGCAGCCAGTCCCTTGATGAATTGGGTTTTTCCTGCTCCCAATTTACCCACCAAGGCCACGACATCTCCGGGCAGGAGACGGTTTCCGATGCTCTTTCCAATTCGAACCGTTTCGGATGCCCTATGGGTCTGGATGACCACCTTTTTACCCATTCAGATCCCAAATCACAAATTTCAAACCCCAATGACCGCCCCTCACCCCATCCCTCTCCCCACGGGGGAGAGGGGAAGGGTGAGGGGGGATTGCGTTAATGGGATTATGCCTTAAATTTAAAGTCATCGGGATTGAGACTTTCCAGCCATTCTTTTAGCTGATCTCCCTCTTTCTCCATATCGATGGTTCGCGCCTTTTCGATGACTTGTTCAGATACAAAAATTGGGGCGTCTACAGCCAAAGCGATAGCCATGGCATCGCTTGGACGGGAGTCGATGATGATCTCTTCTCCCCCTCGGTTGAGGTAAATTAAGGCATAGTAAGTATTTTCTTTCAGGTCATTGACCACAATTTTCACCACCTGAAATCGAAGGGTTCTTAAAATGTTATTGATCAAATCATGAGTCGATGGCCGATGGGAACCTATCTTCTTCAGTTTCATCGCGATGGCATTAGCCTCGAAAGGGCCAATCCAAATGGGAAGTCCTTTCTTATTCGATAAATCCATCAGGAGAACGACAAATCCATTTGAGGTAGAATCAAAAGTTAAAAACTTTACTTTCATTTCGAAAAACATCCTGCCTCTCCTTTCGTTGCTTTGGCCTTTGATAAAAAGTTTCTCCCAATCCTCTCAATTTTTGAATTGATCCAAGACTTTCCTTAGTTAATTCTTGGTCATTGGATGAATGCGTTCCTGCGGTTGTTCGTCGTCCCATCCATCCCACTCATCCTTATCTACCGCAGGCAGGTGCTACGGAAAAGGGACGGGGGTGGGGAATGAGAACCCGTTTGACGAATAACGCTTATTTTATCTGATCGTTGCATAAGAAGCGTCGCCAGAGGCAGGTGGGTGCGCTGGGCCGGCAAACTGTATGATCATCACTCACCCTCTCTGGAAGGTATCCCGGCCAAAGGACGGGTACCTTAAAAACTTTATAGCGGCGCACATCTGACCATTTCGCTACAGGCTTATCAGTTATTTTGCATAAGCTACCATCGGTGAGATCGCATGTTCCCTATAAAATTTATAAAAGAACCGCATTATAAAGTTTTGGAAGCGCACTCACCTGCCGATTGAATGCCACGTTAAGGTTTAGTCTATTTTAAATGAAGAAGAAGTGAAAAATCAACCCTTCGGCTTTCCCCGGTCGAAAGCCCTGGGTTTGCTCAGGGTTGATACTGAGCAGCGCATTTGACCCGTCTTAGAAGACAGGGTTTGGCGCCGTCGAAGTATCAAATCCTTCCCTTGAGAAGGGTGGGGATTTTTTCAATGATGTCCGTTGCAATTAAGGATTTCTCTCCCATCTCTTGGGCGCCCTCATCGCCAGCCATTCCATGGAGATAGACTGCTATTTGGAGAGAAGAGAGAATGTCAAATCCCTGGCAGACCAATCCACCGATCATTCCGGTGAGCACATCCCCTGTCCCTCCTGAGGCCATTCCTGGATTACCCGTTGGGTTGATATAGACCTCTCCTTTGGGGGTGGTAATCAGGGTAGGATGTCCTTTGAGAATGAGGTGAACATGTTGGGACTGCGAGAAATTTCTGCTGAGCCCAACCCGATCTTCCAGGACTTCTTTCACCTGGGATCGAATCAGTCTTGCCATCTCTCCTGGATGGGGGGTGAGCACGAGCGAGCGATTCTTAATGGGAAGGGTTTTAGGTTGTGTCGCTAAAGCGGTCAGTCCATCGGCATCTAAGATAATCGGGAGATCCAATGTCCTGATCAGTTTGAGGATAAGCGATTGGGTTTCTTTAAGCGTTCCCAGGCCGGGACCGATGATCACCGCTCTTTTGTTTTCGCAGAGACGAACGATGGCGCTGAAGGCCCGGAGGCTAAGAGTCTGTTTGGGGGTTTCTGGGAGAGGTTCTGTCATGACCTCTGTCAATTTCATCTCCAGGATAGCATTGAGGCTCTTCGGGATAGCCAGGGTGACCAGGCCTGCCCCCATTCTGAGAGCAGCTTGACAAGCCATGGCGGCAGCTCCTGTCTTGCCAACCGATCCGGCAATTACCAACAGGTGTCCGTAGTCTCCTTTGTGGGTATCTGGATTCCTGGGAATGGACAAACATTTTTGAATCTCTTCTTTTTCTAAAAGGTAGGTCGGGATTTTTTCCTCCTCCACCAATCTCTTGGGGATACCGATATCGATGACCTTTACTTTTTTCCCCACATAATCGAGTCCTGGTGGAATGAGATGCCCTATTTTGGGCAAACCAAAAGTGATGGTGAGGGAGGCCCGGATCGCTGTGCCAAGAGGTTTGCCTGTGTTGGCATCTAAGCCGGAGGGAATGTCAATGGCGACGATGGGCCTTTGAAGCGTATTCAGATGATCGATCACTTCTCTGTAGTAACCTCTGACCTCCGCATCGAGTCCTGTGCCAAAAATCCCGTCAACCAAGATGTCAAACTTTTCCAGGTCCCTTTTCACCTTAATATAATCTTTAGAAGAGGGAACAGAAATGACTTCCCCTTTCATGCGGTGGAAGATGCTAAAATTGGTTTCCGCATCTCCTCGGAGACCCTTCGGGTCGGTGAGGAGATAGACTCTCACATAAATCCCTTGATTCAGGAGGTATCGAGCGATCACAAACCCATCTCCCCCATTGTTTCCTTTTCCGGCAATGATCGCTATCTTCTTCTTGTGAATTTCGGGGAAAGAATTGGAGATCACATCTGCCGCTCCCCTCCCTGCATTTTCCATGAGGACGATTCCTGGAATTCGATAGGTTTCAATGGCCTTTCGATCCAATTCTTGCATCTCTTCAGCGGTTGCTACTTTCATCATTTCCTTCCTCTAATAGCACATGGGCCACGGCGTAGGGTTGGTCGTGGGAAAGGGTGAGAAGAGCTTTTTCAACTCGGAGGGTTTCACAAACCTCCTTTGCTTTTCGATGGAAGGAGAACATGGGTTTTCCCATGGGATCGTTCTCCACTTCGATATCCGTCCATTGGATGCCGTTTCGAAGCCCCCATCCAATGGCTTTGAGGAAAGCCTCTTTTGCCGCAAATCGGATGGCAAAACATTCAGGCGGCCGGGCCTGGTGTTGACACCGGGAAATCTCTTTCTCTGTAAAGACCCGACCCAGAAAGAGATCTCCCCAGCGAGACATCAGATGCTCGATCCGATCAATATTCACAATATCAATACCCGTTCCGATGATCATCTTCAAATGGAAGGATTCCAAGGTTCGAGGATTCAAGGGTTTGTTCCAAAGATTTTCACTTGACTCCTGGAACCCTAGATCCCTTGGACCCTTTTATCATCTATCGAATCAGTTCGATCATTTCTCGGACGGCTCGATCCAGACCCACCAAAACCGCCCGGGCAATAATGCTGTGGCCAATATTGAGTTCTTCGATTTCCTTGATTTCTGCCATCCGTCGGACATTGACATAATTCAGGCCATGTCCTGCTGCAATCCGGAGATCGCGGTGAGAGGCCTCGGCGACTGCATCGAGAATCTTTTTTAACCCTTCATCTTCCTGAGAAGGAGTTACTGCATCGCAGTAGTGACCGGTATGAATTTCGATGACATCGGCGCCTACATCTTCTGATGCTTTGATTTGATCCTTTTTGGGATCTACAAAGAGGCTGACCTGGATTCCTCCTTTGTGGAGTCGTTGAATCGCCTTTTTAAGAGAGGGAAAGGATTTGATGACATCGAGGCCGCCTTCTGTCGTCAATTCCTCCCTTTTTTCGGGTACAAGGGTGACGATGTTGGGTTTGGTGGCCAGGGCAATGCGAATCATCTCTTCGGTAGCCGCCATTTCAAGATTCAATCGAGTTTGGATGATTTCCCTGAGTATTCGAAGGTCTCGATCCTGAATATGGCGTCGATCCTCCCTCAGGTGACAAACAATTCCATCTGCACCAGCCAGCTCGACGATTCCTGCTGCGGTGGCAGGATCTGGATACATAACCCCTCGGGCTTGTCTGATGGTGGCGACGTGATCGATGTTGACACCCAATCTCGGCATAAGAAATCTCCGATTTACAATGAACGATGAACCATAAACGATGAACGTTTAACGATTATCTGTTCCGATGTATTGCTTGACCAGTTGCACGGGGTTACCGTCCCCTAATTCTTTCACAGCTTCTGAGGGGAAGGTGGCATTTTTAAATTGGCTTATCATAATTTCAAAATAAAGGTCAAGTAGCGTCGGCATTTACCCCGTTAGAAAGCCCCGCTGCTTACAGCGGGGATGAAGGTATTTTCCTTATTTCCTTATGGGCGCGAACACGGAGTTTGATGCCCCGCGTGACCTTCCCGTTAGAGGGCCAAAGCTCTTCTAACGGGGTTTACTGCTGACGCATTTTATTCGCCCCCATCAATGAGGGTGCTACGCTTATCTACGCTTATCCTGCCAGACGAATGGCATCGGCCACAGCAATAGCCTTTTTTGCTTGATGTACATCGTGACTACGAATGATATGGGCTCCGTTGAGAACACCAATAGCCATGCTTGAAAGCGTCCCTTCCAGTCGGTCTTCGACCTCGGAATTCAGAATCTTCCCGATGAAGCTTTTCCGTGATGTCCCCAATAGGATTGGCTTCCCAAGTATTCGGAATTCATGTAGATTTTTTATAATAAGGAGGTTATCTTCCACGGTTTTTCCAAAGCCAATTCCAGGGTCAATAATGATCTGCCGAGGGTCTAATCCGGCTGATTCTGCTCTCTGAATGGAATCCTTTAAGTACTGGAGTATTTCAGAAAAAATGGAATCGTAATGGACATTTTTCTGCATCGTTTCAGGGATTCCACGGATATGCATCAGAACGATAGGGGCATCCTCTTTTGCAGCCACTTGTGCGAGGCCGGGATCAAAGTGCAATCCACTGATATCATTAATGATCTCAGCTCCTGCTTCAATGGCTCTCTGGGCTACGCCCGATTTATAGGTATCGATTGAAATCGGCACATCTATTTCCTTGGCAAGGGATTCAATGACAGGAATGACCCGGCGAAGTTCCTCTTCCAATTCAAGGGGTTTCGAGCCTGGTCTGGTCGACTCGCCTCCAATATCGATAATATCTGCTCCTTCTTCGACCATCCTTAGCCCATGAGCTACTGCCTTCTCTTTATCAAAAAAGAGGCCTCCATCTGAAAAGGAATCCGGGGTGACATTGAGAACTCCCATCAGAAGGGTTCGTTTTCCCAGTGTCAATGTCCGCTTACGGCAACGTATGGAGTAATGGGTTTTTGAAATGTTTTTAATTGTTTCTTTGATGGACAGGCCCAGAGGGTGAAGGTCTGGGTATTGTTCTAATTTGAGAATTAATTTTTCAAAATGTTTTTGGGTTCCCATGAGCAGGGCATCTGTCTGTATGGCACTACAATCAAGCCCCCTTCCATCAACCGCAACATCCCCACCCAGGGAGAGTATCTCTTGTTTGAGAAGATTGGCTGTTCGAGGGGCAATCCCTTCCACTATTAGATTAAAATGCAAAGTCTTTCCTTCCATCAACTTGATGCCAATTGGATCCACACCCACCTTTTTCATTTGATGAATGGCTTCGTTAGCATTGGTGATGTGAAGGCATCGAATTAGATTCATCTCGACTAAACATTCTCACTCTTGATAATGGCTTCAATCTGATTCCCGTCGAGGACTTCTTTTTCAAGAAGAGTATTCGCCAATTTATGAAGTATGGCCATATTCGCCTGGATGATTTCTTTAGCTCTTTCATGACCTTGGGTTACAATGTCCCTAATTTCATTATCGATCAGACGAGCCGTCTCTTCACTATAATCACGGTGCTGAGCAAATTCTCTTCCCAAGAAGATCTGTTCTTCTTTTTTACCGAAAGATAAAGGCCCAAGATGATCGCTCATTCCCCATTCGCAAACCATTTTCCTGGCAATCTCTGTGGAACGTTCG
>CAZEKS010000101.1:0-7552 GCA_964512795.1 uncultured Syntrophaceae bacterium | reverse complement strand
AGGCAAAGAAGGTTAAAGCTAAGGCAAAAAAGGTTAAAGCTAAGCCCAAAAAGGTGGCAATGCCGAAAGTTGTGAGAAAACCAAAGAAGGATGAGGTGGCCCTGCTGAAGCAACAGATAGCAAAGGTAAGAAGGGAATCGAATGCGAAGGGAAAAGAAGCTGAGGAGACAAAGAAACTCCTTGGCGAGAAGGAAGCGGAATGGAATCAGTTAAAGGAGGAAGTTGAATATAAAAATAGACAATTAGCTTCTAAAGATGCGGATATAGAGAATTATAAGAGAGTGACCGAAGAGAAGATTTTTCAGCTTGAGGCAAAGGTGAAGGAGTTGGAAGGGAAAATCGGGGGACCCTCCTTCACTTCGTGAGTAAACCCCGCACCCCGTGTTAGAACAAGAGACTTTCCTTGAGGCAGATATTTTAATGCACCCTTAGATCTATGTTCTGAAGAACGAGGCTTCCCGTGATGCGGGGTAAAGGGCTCATAGTGTAGTGAATCTAACGCTTCTTTACATTAATTTCCTAGGCCGTCATTCCCGCGAAGGCGGGAATCCAGCCCAAAAACACTGGATTCCGAGTCAAGCCCGGAATGACGAATAAAAGAAAGGGACTTATGATTCACTACAATAGTTCCTCACCCTTACCTCTCCCCTTGGGGTAAAGTAAGGGTGAGGGTGAACATTCAGACCCCATAATCCTTCACCTCCTCAGCACAACAATATTCCAGCCCTGCAGGTGGGATCAATCATCCCTTTTTGTAACCCTTTCATCCCTGATGAAATCTTCACTTTCAAAAAATCTAAGAGTGGAGTATATTACAAAGCATCATTGATGATTCCCGGTCTTGCGCCAGCCGGCCAGACAAGTGTGGTCATTGGGGGAAATACAGCATCAACATGAAATATGTTGTTAACCCTACGGGAGGAGAGGCATATGGATTCTCAGCGTGTGCATTACTTGGATGCATCGGTGTTAGTTAAACTTGTAGTAAAAGAGGCCGGTAGCGAGGCGATCGAGAAATATATGGCGGCGGAAAATGAATCGACGTTCTATGCCACATCACTCTGCTTTGCGGAGGCTCTCGGTGCACTGAAGTCAAAATATTCACACAAGGAGATCGATCAAGAGACATACTTCAAGGCAGGCGAGATATTAAAGGGCTACATCGGCGATCGTATAGAACTCGCGGATGTGGATATCTCGGAAAGTGAGATATTTTGGGAAGTCGAAAAAACAGCGAATCTTTACGGTCTCGACATCGTCGATGCTTACCAAATCGTTACCATTAAAAAAGACCTCCTTTCCAGGGTTTCAGAAGCCCAGCCCATCCTGGTGACGGCAGATTCGGGGCTGGCGGAGGCTGGGCGTAAGGAAGGTCTTAAAGTGTGGGATTGTCTCAAGGAGCAGGCGCCGTAGTGCACGGGTGGCCTAACAAAACCATAACCGCTTGCGCCTTATAGGCGCGTTGTCATGCCTATAAACGAACGAGCATCCTTATGATTAATCGTCAGAATTTTTGCCCCTCATTTTATTTCCAATTCTCTAATTATTGCTCCAGCACCTCCCTTATTTTTTTTGTCAGGGCATCCACTGTAAAAGGCTTCTGGGTGTAATTTACTCCTTCCACCAGAACACCGTGCAGGACAATCGTATCGTCCGTATAGCCCGACATATAGAGGACCTTTATTTCTGGGTGCAAGGACTTCAAACGTTTGGCCAACTCATGACCGCTCATCCCTGGCATCACGACATCGGTCAATATCAGATGGATCCGGCCCTTATGCTGCTCGCAGATAAGTAAGGCGTCATCTCCGTCACGGGCCGACAAAACTTTATATCCCTGTCTCTCCAGGACACGAAGGGCCAATTTCCGTACGTTCTCTTCATCCTCCACCAACAGAATCGTCTCACTACCCCGAAGAAGCTCATCGCCCAAGACTTTCTCTCTTCGTTCTTCCAGGGGCTCATCCACTCTCGGGAGGTAGATCTTAAAGGTCGCGCCTTTCCCTGGTTCACTATAAACCCAGATGTCACCATTGCTCTGTTTTACAATTCCATAGACCGTAGATAAACCCAGTCCTGTTCCTTTGTCCTTCTCTTTCGTTGAAAAGAAGGGCTCAAACAGTCGCTCCATGACCTCCGGAGTTATCCCTACTCCCGTATCACTCACCGAAAGCATCACGTAGCGGCCCGGTTCCACACCAACATGGCCACACGTATAGGCCTCGTCCAAATCAACATTTCCTGTTTCAATGGTCAGTTTCCCACCCGAGGCCATCGCATCCCTTGAATTCACGACAAGGTTCATGATGGCCTGTTCGATCCACCCCGGATCGGTTTTGACCCTTCCCAAATCTTCTGCCAATACGGTGATCAACTCAATGTCCTCACCAATGACCCGGCGAAGCATATTGTCCAGGTTTGTCAATATAGCGTTAAGGTCTAATACCTTCATCTCCAGTATTTGACGGCGGCTAAAAGCCAGAAGTTGTCGAACAAGGTTTGCTGCTCTATCTGTGGCTCCATGGATATGCTCGATGTTTTTTTTCAAGGGACTATCTTCTTTGAGTTCGATAAGGGAGAGTTGGCTGTAACCTTTAATGATTGTAAGAAGATTGTTGAAATCATGCGCAATGCCGCCCGCTAACCGACCAATGGCTTCCATTTTCTGAGACTGGCGGAATTGTTCTCGAAGGACTTCACTTTCCTCCTCGGCCCGCTTGCGCTCGGTGATGTCATGTACATGAGAGATGAAGCATAAGGGGGACCCATCAGCATTGCGGACAAGTGAACTGGAGACTTGACATGTCACCACATGGCCTTTTTTATGTAAATACCGTTTCTCGAACGTGCCACGGTCTGTCTCTCCTCGTAACGTTCTTTGTATGAACATAGGGCTTTTATCCATATCTTCTGGATGAGCGATATCGTTTACTGTCATGCGTTCGAGTTCTTCTTTCGTGTAACCAAAGATCTCGCACATCTTGTCATTGACCTTTGTCAAATTCCCCTCAAGATCTACCAAACATACGCCGGTGTTGGCGTTCTCAAAGGCGAGACGGAATCTTTCTTCACTTTCTCGCAGTGCTTCCTCTGCCCGCTTGCGCTCGGTGATGTCGGTACAAGCCCCGACCATTTTTAAGGGATTGCCTTCACTATCACGCAGGACTGTGCCCCGGTCCGTCCAATAGCGATATGCTCCGTCTTTAAGCCGTACACGGTATTCTTCGTTGTAGGGCGCCTGTTCCTTTAAATGGTGATCGAGGGCAGCCATCACGCGGTCGTGGTCATCGGGGTGGATGACTTTTTCCCATGCCTCTATCGTTCTGGGAAATTTGCCCGGCGCATAGCCAAGCAATTCATCAATCGCTCCAAACCATTGCAATCTGCCGGTTGGGATGTCCCAATCCCAGATTAAATCACTGGCGCTTTGGGCTGCTATTTTGAATCGTTCTTGTGACTCCCGTAGTACTTCCTCTGCCTGCTTCCGCTCGGTGATGTCCCTTATGATTGCCAGAACAGCCTGTTCCCCCTGATATTCCAGGGGGGCAGCAGCCACCTCTGTGTGAATCACTGTTCCGTCAGCCCTCATCATCTTCTCCTCGATCAAAGGAGCCAATACCCCGCGTTTAGTCTGCGACTCAATTCGCTCCCTTACGATTTTACGATAGTCCGGATGAATATAATCCATAATTGGTTTGCCCAGCAGTTTATCTGGGTCGGAGACGCCAAAGATTCTAGCAAGGCTTTGATTCGCAAATACATGGCGCCCTTTGGAAGCAATGGCAATCCCATCTGGAGAAATGTCAACGACTGCTCGGTACTTTTTTTCACTCTCCCGGAGTGCCTCCTCCACCCGCTTGCGCTCGGTGATGTCTCTGAATGTACCCATCAGATATGTGCCCGCATCCACCTTCAGCAGAACCGTGGAAATTTCCGCATAAAAAACACTGTCGTCCTTTCGTTTAACCGGCAGCTCTGTGGTTTTGGTGATTTCCCCCCTCACGAGCTTGTCAAATTGCTCCATGGCAAAGGGGAGGGCTTCCTTGGGGTGGATATCCACTACTCCTAGATTCTTGATCTCCTTCAGACTGTAACCGAGCATTTCGCAAATTATTTTATTGGCAGCATGGAATTTTTTAGTTTCTATATCCGCCAGAAGTATTCCGTCAATCGCTCCCTCAAAAATGGCCCTAAATCTCTGTTCAGATTCTTTAAGTGCCACCTCCACATGCTTGCGCTCGGCGATGTCCCGGATAATGACCAAACCGGCGGGTTGTCCCTGCCAGACTGTTTTTGCGGCGGTTAACTCTATGGGTAAGCTCTTCCCGTCTTTGCGGATGATAACAGTCTCATACTGGGGCGGGACAGGCTCCCCCGCGAGTCTTTTCCTGTATCTTTCCATTATCTCCTTTAATTCATCGGGGTGCGCCAAGTCCTTAATGCTGCTTTTTAGCAATTCGGCCACGCTGTACCCTGTTATTTCACTGGCCCTCTTATTAGCGTAGGCTTGTAACCCCTCGCCTATAGTTACAAGGATACCGTCATTAGCGTTATCAGCAAGAGCCCTAAAGGTTTCTTCATTCCCCCGCAATGCTTCCTCCGCCCGCTTACGGTTAGCTTTGGTTTTCTTAGGTTTAACGAGCTGATTCCGTAAAACCTCCAATTCCTCAATGAGTTGCTTTTTTGTCTTGTATTGATCTTTCATCCTGGTGCCCTTACAGATTAGTTCGGAGTCCGGGGTATTACCTATCTCCTGACTTTTTGGGTAATAAAAAAGCCCTCATAGTTCAAAACTCCCCTGCCAACCGCAGACAAGTTAGAGCTATGAGGGCCAAATTTTGTTGGACGATTAGGGCTTATCATTACCTTCCTCCACCGTTAAAAGGATTAACAGCCCCTACTCCAATATTACCTTTTGTTGAAGATTATATACTACTCCTGATCGTTGTCAAATTATTTTTAGATTTGGAATACATAAGGGATTCAAGACGGATTCGCTCGGATACGGGCTTTCTTAAAGTTGGAGCCTGCTGAATATTGCAAAGAATAGGTTCTGTGGAGGAAACTGATTTGATAAAAATGATTGCCAACCGGGGCTACCTTCTGCAAAGTGGGTCTGCAGTGCTCAGTGATACAGCGGAGAGGTCGAGCACGAACGAGATGGTGCGGAAAGTCTATCTGGGTGAGATGTAGAAAAGGTGCAGATTCAAAACGAATTAGTGTCACCTAACCCCCCTCTATTCCCCATAAGTGCAAACTTTATCCTGCCTCCCTTTCAGGGGGAACTTCTTTGACTCCTCCCCCTTCAAGGGGGAGGTTAGGAGGGGGATGGGGTTGTAGCTCCTGAACTGCCAACCAAATCTTCTCCTTTACCGATTCAATCTCTTTAAGAACCTCGTTGTTCCAGAATCGGAGAACGCGGAAACCAGCAGCGTGTAGTTCTTGTGTGCGGTTCTCATCATACCCTGCCTGCTGTCCATGTTGTCCCCCATCAACCTCAATTACCAGTTTGTTTTCCAGGCAGACAAAATCGAGGATGTAATCACCAAATGGATGTTGCCGGCGAAATTTCAAACCGGAAATCTGACGACCTCGCAGAAGATGCCACAAAGCCTGTTCCGCGTCGGACATGTTGTTACGTAACGTCCGTTGCAGTTTGCCTGAATGTACCTTCTTGTTTGTCTGGCCGAGCACAATCTACCCCATCCCCTCCCTCACCCTCCCCTTGAAGGGGAGGGAATATTAAGTTAGCGCTTATGTGAATAGAGGGGGGTTAAATATATTTCCTTACCGCCTCCAGTCCTCTCCAGAGATGGGTTTCTTCATGGGGTTCGATGGTGTAAAGAGGATTCAGTTTATATTGCGAGAGGAGGGCGAAAAATTGGTTAAAATCGAACCCTCCTTCTCCCACAGGGAGATGTTCGTCCATCTCTTTGTGGTTGTCGTGGAGGTGGACCTCGCCCAGAAACCCTCCCAGGGCCTCAATCCAAGCAGGGAGAGGGGTCTTGCTGAAGACGTGATGGTGGCCCGTGTCGAAACAGAATCGAAAATGGGGTGAGTGGACCTCTTCTAAAAGATTTTTGATAGGATCGGGGGTTTCTTCAAACACATTTTCAATGGCGAGGGTCAACCCCATTTCCTCTGCCGTCTTGACCAGAGGTCTCCATGTTTGAAGACTGCTCTCGAGCCAAAGCTTGACATTTCCATCAAATTTCCATCTCTCATACCCTGGATGAAAGACGATTATTTTGGGCTTGAAGAAATGTGCCAATTCGATCGTCTTCAAGAGTCGGTTAAAGGTCACCTCTTTGATCCTTCGATCCACTCCTCCAGGACTTAAATCCATGAATGGACCATGAAAGGTAATTTCTAATTGGTTTTCTTGGAGCGTATTAGACAGATGTTGAGCATCTTTCTCACGGCAGGCATCCAAATCCTCCGCACTGAAATAGATTTCAGGATGGATTTTGTTTTTAATCGCAAAATCGATGCGGTGAAGAAGCATGGAATAGGGCACATTAATATGGATGACAGTCATATTTTTTCCCCTATCAATTACGTTGCTTTAGCATGTTTAAAACAAACCCTATTTTCCGCATCAGCTTAAGAATCATCTTATTTGGTTCCCACCTCTCATATATATCTGTACTATATTGTTGTCTGCTAAAAGGAGAATAGTTTCGTTTTATCTCTCTCTCGGAAACCACCCCTGCAGAATCTCTCTGCATTTTCTAAATGACTCATCCTGACATCTATTTAAACCAACGTTATCCGCAATTTCACGAAAGATAGAGGACGATCGTGGAATTCCCTTTTTTCTCAAAGACAATTCCATCGCCTCCTTTGGTCTTTCGGGTTTTAACACATCTTGCTTCCAATTTATCCCTTGCTGCGTAAGCCATGTCTTCAATTCTAAATAATTATTCCAACCAAGTGCTCTTGCTGTATTTTTAGATTCTGTCCACACCCAAATTTCCAATTCTGGATCAAAAACAATTACTTCTACTCGGTTTGGCCATCCGTTACGTTCAATGCCTCCTTTTATATTTATAGCTATTTCTTCAGTAGAACCATGCTGCCCGCTTCCTTCTCGGTCAAGAAAAACAAGAGAATAGAAATATTGATTTGAAAGCGGTCTTAAGAAATTAGCAGCATCGTGATAGATACCTGGATCATGCAAAGGATGAGTAAATATATCGTAGGAAATTTGTTTTATATTTAATGATCTATAGCGAGAGAGTAAACCATCAATGCCAAATCTTACGTCCTTATCTGGCACTAAGATAACAAGGTCTTTCATTGCAACACCCCCGCCGCATGAAGTGTTGCAAGGTCGACGCCTTTTTTCCAATCCTTAAGTTTTGGATGATTTTCTCCCCGCACTATGTCCACTGCCCCTGAGTCAGTTTTTGAAAAACAAAGAATATGTTTTGGTTCAGCCAATCTCAAAATTGCAGGAGAATGGGTTGCTAGAAGAATTTGATTATCATAGAGAGATGATAAAGATTGAAATACACTTTCAATAGCAAGGGGATGCAATCCATTTTCAGGT
>CAZEKS010000100.1:0-7586 GCA_964512795.1 uncultured Syntrophaceae bacterium | reverse complement strand
GGTCAAGCCCGGAATGACAAATAAAGGAAAGAGATTTCTGAATCACTACACTAGAACCCTGGAACCCTCATTAGAATCCCTTTAAAATTGAACATCAATGTCTGAACACCAAAACACTGAAAAGATAAAGGCGCTCTGCCGCCAACAGGGAAGTTCCCTGTTTGGAGTAGCAGATCTTCGTTCTTTTAAAAAGGAGGAAATCCTTCTTCCTCCTTCCTTGGTCAATCGACTTCCCTATGGGATCTCCGTGGGATTTCACCTTTCCAATGCGATCTTAGAAGAGATTGAAAACCAGCCCACCCCACTCTATTTTCATCACTACCAGAGGGTTAATATTCTTCTGGACACCATTGGGTTGATCGTGAGTTCGGCGATTCAAGACCTCGGATATCAGGCCATGCCCATCCCTGCCTCCCAAATCGTGGATTGGAAAACCCAAAAGGGCGCCCTCTCCCATAAGCATGTGGCCCGGGCTGCGGGATTGGGATGGATTGGCCGGAACAATCTCCTTGTCAATGAACAATTTGGGTCTCGGATTCGTCTGGTCACCATCCTCACCGATCTTCCTCTTACGATCGATTCCCCTTCAACAAAAGATTGTGGTTCCTGCCACAATTGCCTGTCGGTCTGTCCTGCAGGGGCAATTCGGGAACGGCAGGAGGATTTCGATCATCTTCGATGCTATGAGCAACTGAGAACCTTTGCCAAAACCCTCCACTTCAGCCATAATATCTGTGGTGTCTGCGTGAAAGCCTGCCGGGGCCAACGCTAAAACATTATGGAATGGTGGAATATTGGAATAATGGAATAATGGGGAGACAAGATAACCGAATCCCAGTTAACCAATTTGAAATAGACAAGACGCTCATCATCTCGGATGTCCTAAAATCATTGTAATTTGTGATTTCAGTTATTCTTTGGGTATTGGGGCTTGAACTTAATTTTTGTTTTATTGAAACCATCATTCCAACATTCCATTATTCCAGTATCCCAAATTCTAAACACAATGGCAATCAAAGTATAGTTCGATGAGACAATTCTCTATCCAGCCCTCGAGAGATTACGATGTAGTAGTCGTGGGCGGAGGGCATGCTGGGATTGAAGCCTGCCTGGCCTGCGCCCGCCTGGGGCACCCTACCCTTCTCATCACTCAAAAAGTTGAACAGATTGGGTATATGTCCTGCAACCCTGCTGTGGGCGGGTTGGCCAAAGGCCATCTGGTGAAGGAGATCGATGCACTGGGTGGAGAGATGGCGAAAGCCACTGACGAAACAGGAATACAGTTCCGCCAGCTCAATGATACGAGAGGTCCTGCGGTTCGCTCTTCACGAGCGCAGGTGGATCGTCAGGAATACCGATCTCGAATGAAAAGGACTGTTGAAAACCAAGAAAATCTTACAATCGAAGAGGCTACGGTAGAGGAAATTCTAATAGATGAAAATCAGGTGATCGGCGTGAAGACGGATTCAAATGAAACCATTCTGACAAAAGCCTTGATCCTTGCCCCAGGGACTTTTCTGAACGGTCTTATTCATATCGGTCTCGAACATTTCCCGTCGGGGAGGATGGGTGATCCACCCTCTATTCGTTTATCAGAGTCACTCAAATACTTGGGATTTCGGATGGGAAGGCTCAAGACCGGTACCACTCCGAGGCTCGATTGCAATACCATTGATTTCTCTCAACTCACGCCTCAATACGGAGACGAACCACCCATTCCTTTCTCCTTCTCAACAGAAAAGATCGATGTTGAACAGGTTCCCTGCTATATGACTTATACGAATCCCACTACCCACGAAATCATTAGGAGCGGCCTCAACCGGTCTCCCCTCTACTGTGGAATCATCAAAGGCATCGGCCCCCGATATTGCCCTTCGATCGAGGATAAAGTAGTCCGTTTTGCAGACAAGAAAAGACACCAGATCTTTTTAGAACCCGATGGCCGGAATACGAATGAGATCTATCCGAACGGGGTCCCCACCAGCCTTCCTCTCGATATCCAGATCCGAATGCTGAGGTCGATCAAAGGGCTTGAAGAAGTGGAGATCATCCGGCCGGGTTATGCCATTGAATATGACTTTGTCGATCCCACGGAACTGAAGCCTTCTCTTGAAACAAAAAGGATCAGGGGGCTCTTTCACGCCGGACAGATCAACGGAACGTCTGGCTATGAAGAGGCAGGAGCACAAGGGTTGATGGCCGGGATCAATGCCTCGCTCTCTATTCGAGGGGAGGAACCTCTCATCTTGAAACGTTCCGATGCCTATACCGGCGTTTTGATCGATGACCTGGTCACCAAAGGGACTGCAGAACCCTACCGCATGTTTACCTCCCGTGCGGAATACCGCCTCCATTTGAGAGAAGACAATGCGGATTTGAGATTGAGAGAAAAAGGACATGAAGTAGGATTAGTGAAGGAGACGGATTATAAAATCTTTCTGGAAAAAAAAGCGGCGATTGAAAATGCTCTCTCCAGAATCTCATCTTTAAGAATCAATCCCACGAAGGAAAATAATGAGATCCTTCATCAATGGGGAAGCGCCACTCTGAAAAAAGATTCTTCCCTTCAAGAAATACTGAAGAGGCCGGAGATTCATTTCAAACACCTCTTTCACTTTGATCGAAGTCTCGAAAATCTTCCAGAATCAATACAGGAGCAGGTTGAGATTCAGGTGAAGTATGACGGGTATATCAAGAGGCAGATGGAACAGATCGAGAGGTTTAGAAGATTGGAGGACGTGAGCTTCCCGGAAGGATTTGATTTCAGCTCTGTGATCGGACTCACCACAGAGGTAATGGAGAAACTGAAGAAGATTAAACCTCACTCCCTCGGCCAGGCTTCAAGAATTTCCGGTGTCACCCCCGCCGCCATCTCCATCCTGATGGTCAACCTGAAAAAACAAGGATACCTATAAAAGTAATATTTCAAATTTACGTAAATCACTCTGCAGCTGGACTTCGAAAGAAGCGCAGGAAAGCCAAGATTCCTCGGCTCACTGCGCTGACCAGCGTTGCAAGCTTGAGTAGGGGCTCCTCAACGATGGCCAATACCGCTTCCTCGAACTCCCGCAGGCGCCCGGCAGCATCCTGAACCGTGGCAATCCCCTCCTCAACTCTATCCACCTGCCGATGGATGGATTGCACGATACTACTGACTTCCTTGGAAATGACAGTCAGGTCATGACTCAGGGGAACAATCTGCATGCGGGCTATTTCTAAAAATTTCTCAGCCTCACGAGCTGTTCGACGGATCTGCAAAATAACGGGAATGAGGACAATCGCGACAACGACTATAGAGGCTGCAATGACAGTGACACTGATAGTCTGTAACATAAGTGGTGATCTCCCTTCGATTTAAGCCTTGGTTTCATCCTTCTTCGATCCCTTAGACAACTCTTGCTTTGCGGCTTCCAAACCTACCTCCACAGCTCCCTTCACTTTTTTCGCCCCTGTTTTTGCGTCCTCTATGACTCCCTTTGCCTTCAGGCGTGCTTCGGCAAGCTGAAGATTGGCTTCCTTCTTCAGTTCTTCAGCCCGTCGCTGAGCATCTTCAAGGATGGCCTTCGCTTTAACCTGTGCTTCTGAATAAAGTCCCTTCGCTTCGTCAAGGACTTCACTGCCCTTTTGCTTCAGTTCAGATCTCAACTCTTTTCCGGATTTAGGAGCAAATAAAAGACCTGCTATCGCCCCCAGCACACCTCCTATAAGGAATCCCCGCAGGAACCCTCCACCATTATTTCCATTCTCTGCCATAGGACGAAACCTCCTTTCCTTTTTGTTGGTTACACTCACCTTTTCCTGCAACTACTCACTCCGTCTTTGATGACCAATCAATGCCAACATATTAATTCATGATACCCCCCACCCCACCCTCCCCCTCAATGGGGGAGGGTAAGGGTGAGGGTGATCCAAATTTACTTAATCCGCCTGTATGAACTATTTAGAGTCTGTTTATGAATTACCTTGCCGTCATTCCCGTGAAAACGGGGATCCAGTTATTTCAACCGGTTCTGGATTCCTGCTTTCGCAGGAATGACGAAATAATCAACTTTATGGACAGACACTATTTATAGTTACACTAATCACCAATATTCTATACAAAACGACAATCAAAGTAAATAAGGTAAATTTTGTATTTTCGTGCAGGAAAAACTGTACTCTATTTGGATAATTATATGAGCCCCCCAATGATTACCCCAATCATTATCCCCTTCTAATTCTTGGCTACGGACTAAAACTACCCTCTTACCTATCGAGCTTGAAGATGCGTACAGCGTTTTCATAGCCAACCTTATGACTAAGGTCCGGTGGCAGCAAAGCCAGCAGGCGTCCAGTTCCTTCCTTCTCCTTTTGAGGAGGTCCTATCTGCACGTTGCTCCTCGGCGTGACATAAAACTGATCGCTGCCGATGAGAAATCGTTCGGGGTAGGTACGGGTCAGTTCGAGCCAATCGGTCTTGATCGTAAAATCTTCTTTCAGAGGTCTTGTTTCCCCCATGCTGTCACGTGAAATCTTGTAACTCATATAAAGGTTCGAATGTCTCTCAAGAAGTTCGGCACAGAGGGCCGCTGTACGGCGGCCCGTGTTGCACCAACCCACGTGGGCCCAAATGATCTTTGCATTCCTGTTGTGAGCCAGCAGCTTCTCAAAGGCCGGAATGTTTGCGCGTAGAAACCTCGGATTATAAGGCGATCCAAGCCTCTTGACTTTTGGCAGGGGCATATCTTCAGGAATGGCCTCCATGTGAAGATCGATAGGTACGCCATGGAGGGCTGCTATGTCAGAGAGGAGAAGAAAGAGGGAATGATCTGGAGGGGCGGACTCATAAGGGTGACCAATGCGCATAGAGAAGTGCTCGGCAGTCAGCTCCCCAAACCCAATCGCACCTTTTGAGAGAATCCCCATGGCTGTCTTCTCAAATTTGTTTTTGAGTGTCTGTCTTACTGTTCCTTCATAAACCGCCTGTTGAATCATCACATTGAGCGTCCCACCTCCTCCTAAAAAGGCAAAACGGTTCGGGTACTTCTTTGCCGTGCCGATCAAATCTTCAAAGGTATGCCTGCCAGGATGATCAGGAGAGAATGGGGGTGGCATGATGAACATCTTCTTAATTCCGAGCCTCTTCATCGCATCCAAGGCGACCCTCGCCGCCCCTTCATGGTCCATTTGCTGCATATCCGGGTGTGAGCCATATTGCCCATGTAGGTGGTTATGGGTATCGATAAACTGCATAGATCCATCATCACGAATGGCAGGTTTTTTTTCAATCCTATCCGGAACGGTCGTTGAACACCCCAGGACGAATGCAAAAAAATAGATGGCCGAGGCGATACGAAATAGATTCTCTCTCATCTCAACCCTCCTTTTGGCGACACGCTACGTCTTGAAGGTCATTTAAGTGGTTGAACAGGGGAAGTTGGTTCAAATACAACCTAAGGCGTGCCACCTCAATTCAAGAAGCTTACAGGAGACAGCATACCAATTCACAAGGGAGGCTGTGACCAAGCGTGTCCAGCCTTGTTTGCATCAGCATATGCTCCCACCCTACCCATTTTTTTACACTACGTCAAGTTACTTTTTCACATGAATCTGCTGATGAGGATTGGCGTCCCCAGAAATTCTCACTTTTAAAAAGCCTCAATGTGGTATATATTACAAAATATGTCTCTCGGATTGTGAGGTGAAACCATGAAAAAAGTTTTTAGAATTGTTCTCACTGGGTTCATCATATGCGTCGTCCTTGCCCTGCTCTTCGCTGTCGTGGCATTCTACTTAAACCCTTCTCTTGGCGAATCGATTAAACCTCACATCAAGAGCGCCTATAGATCCATGCCGCTACAGATCTCCTGTACGATCCCCATTCCTCCGGGGCACGGCACTCTAATCTTTCTCAGGCATGGTATTCACCCTTCCCTAACTGCATACCAATACAAACTGAAATTCGCTAAAGGATCGACCGTGCTCGAACGATCCCTGCCCTCCGACAGCAGAAGTCTCACCCTGGTCAACACTTACTGGTACCCGGCAAATCAACAAGGAGGCCCCTGGGTTCGCCTTCAGCATCAAAAAGGAGAATACCTTGTCGATATGAAAGAACACAAAGTTTCGCGAGTTCTCCGGTATAAGGGCCGTGTTTTCGCAGGCGAACTATCAGGCAGCCAGGATGGCACAGCCATTGTGGAATCCGGCGGGAAAATCCTCATATCCGTCGGGCGCAAGGACGCCTACGAGATCACCGGAACCCCAATCAGCGACTCTCCGGGTAAATACATCGGGAGAATTGAAGGGAATTACTATAGCCTCTGGTTCATCCCTCCAAGCCAAAGTCCGGAGCAGAAAATCAGGGCCTTGGAATAAATAGAAATGGCGCCAGATTTTCGTCCTTTACCTTCTGGAATTAATTTTTTTGGAATACCGTAAGCCTATTTAGCAGAATTTTACCCGTTGACATACAAAAAAAGGTGTTGTATCTTCTTTGTAGATACAATAGGGAGGTGTTTGTATGAAAACCCGTGTGCAGAAATGGGGCAACAGTCTTGCGTTACGTATTCCAAAGTCATTTGCAGCCGAGGTAGGACTTGACTCAAATTCATCAGTCGAAATGTCGCTGAGGAACGGGGGGCTTGTTGTCGTGCCTGCTGCTAAGCCAAAATTTACCCTCAAACAACTTCTGGCCAAGGTGAATGAAAAGAACCTTCATCAAGAGGTTGATACTGGATCGGCAGTGGGAGGTGAAGCGTGGTAGGTGCAAAACTGTATGTTCCTCAACGAGGCGATGTTATTTGGGTTACCTTAAATCCCCGGGCAGGGCACGAGCAGGCGGGACGGCGGCCTGCTTTAGTGCTTTCGCCCGTAACTTATAATGGCAGGGTGGGGCTCGCCCTTCTATGTCCCGTCACGAATCAAATCAAAGGCTATCCCTTCGAAGTTCTCGTCCCTCCAGGACTATCCATCACCGGAGCAATCTTGGCTGACCAAGTTAAAAGTTTAGATTGGCGCGCAAGGGGTGCAGAGTTGATATGCAGTTTGCCCCGTGGGACTGTGGCTGAAGTGCTGCAAAAACTTGGCGTATTATTGTCAGCGTAAGGATATAACCCCACACCCTTGACATCCAGCTCCGTTTTTCTTATGTTCAACTCACCCTCAAGCGAGTTCTTATCAGTATCAATGAAAAGTTCGGGTGAGGCATAACAGGCGCAGTTGCAAGGGATGATGACAGTGAGTCATAACGGGTCTCTCCTTGGAAGGCCGCAGTGAAGACAGTCGAAGAAAAGGAGGCGTCAACATGGTAAGGTTGAAGGAAGTGGTGGTCGTGGATGCGGTGCGGTCAGCTATTGGCAAGTCGGGGCGCAAGGGAATGGAGAAAGGTGGCCAGCTCTGCCAGGCATCAGCTCAGGATCTCATGGCCAACACCCTCCGGGGGTTACTGGAAAGGGTCCGCTCTCTTTGCCCCAAGTTCGATGAAGCGGAGATCGAAAACGTGATCATTGGGTGCCTGAGTCAGATCGGAGAGCAGGGCGCCAATATTGCGCGCATCGCGTCACTCCTTGCCGGGATCCCCAAGGAGGCCGCTGCCTGCACAGTGA
>CAZEKS010000099.1:0-7597 GCA_964512795.1 uncultured Syntrophaceae bacterium | reverse complement strand
ATCCTATCACGGTTTAACTAATTGTCCCTATTGAAATTATATTTTCTCCTGTTATAACGATGCCACAAAGCGCCTACAAACTGCGCAAGGATTCCAGCTGCTGTATCTATGCCCACATCCACAGCGGAGGCCGTCCGTGTCGGGACAAAGGATTGGTGAAACTCATCACTTACGGCCCAGAGGACCACTACCATGACAGCAAAAAAAGACCATCGCCAGCTCCACGGCGAAATAGAACTGCTACTAAAGGTCCGGAACAGTAAGAGACCTAAGATAAAATACTCGATGACATGTCCGGCCTTTCTAATCACTGCATTTATTAGGCCCAATTCCTGAGATGAGATTTTGGGGATTAAAAGGCCCAAGACCATTTCCATCCACGAAAATGTATTTTCCGAGGAAAATGTCTCCGTAGACATCCAAAAGATAAAGGCCATCCAAAACATTACGGGAAGCCAATACTTGATGAAATTTCGATTGAGGGTCATCCTCGCTTTCACCCCTATCAAAGAAATGTATTTCCTAACAGCAGAAGGTCTCTATCACTGAACAAGAGGCATAGAATTATATGATGTTCCAAGCTTGACGACTTGAGGAAATTTGCAAATTATACTTCATTTATACCATGATATCAAATAAGCAACTAATCATAAAATAATTTTTATGCTGCTTCGGAATAGCTATTAAATTATTAAACTACTTCCCCAGTTCTTGCCTTTTGATCAGGGTGAAAATTTGCTGAGAGGAGGGAGGGAACATGAAACCTTTGGGGAGATTAATTAATGTCTGTTGATAAATTGACTTGCCGTCATTCCCGTGAAAACGGGAATCCAGGGATTTCAAGCGGTTCTGGATTTCTGCTTACGCAGGAATGACGAAATAATCAAGATTATGGAGAGATGCTAATTAATAAAGCAAATATTTCGAACGGAGATTGCAGAACTGTTCCAGTGGACCCTGCCAGTTCTGCACAATGGAGGTAGGGTCCTGACCCTCCTGAATGGCCTTCAGAATCTCACGAGATCCAATCAGTCCCAATGTTTTATCAACCTGGAACTCGTTTGGATAAAGCCGGTGGAGTGCGCTGGCGATTTCTATTCCAAGAGCGGGAGAATCCAGGACCTGCCGATCAAGCAATATAATCCGGACGCCATGACATAATTGATTCTTAAAACAATTGCTGTTCGGTGTAAAATCCACCGGCATGAATTGGATACCCTGGATTCTGCGGTTGTTCAGGTATGACGCGAGTTCTTCTCCATTCATCCAGGGAGCGCCGAGGAGTTCGAAAGGTGTCATCGTCCCGCGGCCTACGCTCACGTTTGTACTTTCAACCAACGCCACTCCCGGGTAGAGGATAGCTTCTGTTAAAGTACGCAAGTTCGGCGATGGACTCAGCCACAGCAAGCCGGTCTCGTCATACCAGTGGGTGCGTTCATAACCACGCATTTTGATGACGTGCAATTTGGCGCCAATCTTCATTTCAGCGTTAAACAATTTTGCGAGCTCACCCACGGTCATACCATGCCGGACCGGCAGAGGAAAATATCCAGTAAATGATTTCAAGTCCCTGTCCAGGATAGGCCCTTGGACCAGTGAGGCCGTGATCGGATTTGGCCTATCGAGAACATAAAAAGGAATTCGTTTCTTGGCACATGCCTCCATCGCATAACCCATGGTGGTAATATAAGTGTAGAAGCGAGCTCCTGCATCCTGGATGTCGAAGACGAGCGCGTCCAGGCCAGCGAGCATCTTTTGTGTCGGGCGCGCAACATCTCCGTAAAGACTGTATATAGGCAGGCCTGTCAAAGGCTCTTTGGTCAAAGAGACCTTTCCTTCTGCCTTTCCGGAGAAGCCATGCTCCGGGCTGAAAATCACCACCAGTTTTACATTTGGAGCCTTGTGGAGCAGGTCTACGGTCCGCCTTCCTTCAGAATTGATGCCCGAATGATTGGTAATCAATCCCACACGCAATCCAGCAAGGGGTCTGAACTTTTCGGCAGATAGAACGTCGATTCCTGTTTGCACCTTTTCAGTGTTGCCCGTTCCTTGTTCGTCACAGTTGCTGAGTAAGGGTCGACTGGCAATTCCAATCGATTCATTGATAAGCGATAGGATCTTGGCTCGTAGGGGTTCGACATTCCCTTTACCTATGGGGTGAACCCGATTGGTCAGGATAATGACATAGGTATTGGAAACCGGATCAATCCAAATTCCAGTTCCGGTGAAACCCCTGTGTTCAAAGGAGCCTACAGAAACGAGTGACGAGCCGATATTCCAGCCCAATCCCCTTAAAGGCATTCTGTCAGGCGGGGATTGTGGGGCAGTCATCTTCTTGACCATGAGGGGGCTAAGAATCTGCACACTCTTTCTGCTGCCCCCATCCAGGACCATCTGGGCGAAGACGGCAAGGTCATCGGCAGTAGAGAAGACTCCGGCATGTCCGGCCACACCCCCCATGCTGTTGGCTATTGGGTCATGGACCTCTCCCCAGAGGATCTTCCCTGTGGTCCCGTGGTGGTATTGGGTAGGCGCGATGCGTGAGCGAAAAACAGGGGAAGGCTTGAAGCCCGTATCCTTCATCCCAAGAGGTTTAAATATGTGATCGGCGCAGTAGACATCAAAAGGCTCCCCGGAGATACGTGAGACAAGCTCACCCAGAATGATAAAATTGATGTCGCTATAGATAAAACTGGTTTGCGGAGAAAGAACGGGTTTCTCCTCTTCAATCATACGGAGGGCCGTGTCGTAACCTGACCAGTCTGGCTTGCAGTCCAGAGCCGGTCGAAGACCGGAATAATGCGTGAGGAGATCGCGCACCGTGATCCCTTCTTTGCCGTTTGCTTTAAACTCAGGCCAATATTTGGCAACGGGGTCTTCGAGATCCAATTTTCCCATCTCTACCAGCTGGGTCACCGCAATGGATGTTGCAATCACCTTGGTCAGGGAGGCAATATCAAAAATGGTATCTGTTGTCATGGGTAACTTCTTCGGTTTTAGTGCGCGAAGGCCGAAAGCCTGGCGACAGACGACTTTCCCCTGGTTTCCGATCAGAATGACAGCTCCCGGAATCTTGCCAGTTTGAATTGCCTTCTTCGCCATCCCTCCAATGGGCGCCATTTGCTCTTCCTGAAGCATCTGAGAGGATGCAGAGGTGGCCATCATCATCGAGAACATCAGTGGAAAGAGAATCCTCCAACGCTTCACCGTCTTCGGCCCCTTTAAAGGTATCATCTCAAATTCTTTGCAAACGAATCGAACGAATCTCAGCCCAATGGCTTTTCTTTTTTCAGGCCCGCCGAGGAATAACAGTTCCTTGGATTCCAGAGCATCCAACCATGGGAACCAAATTCTTCAGCCGCCTTGACCTCGCCCAGGATTTCCTCATCATTGAAGTATCTTCCGTCAAAAGCATAATCTCTAAACGCCTGAAGCCACGGTCTGAAACGATGGGATGGGAGATTGGTCCGTTCTTGGGCTCGTTTGAGGGAAAGATAAATGATTTCATAAGGGTTTGCAACAGGGTTTCTGTAACCGGGTATTCCATACTGAAACCCGGATGGGTATAACATGGGACAGATATAGTCAAGGTGGGTGACAAGATCTTCAAGCCTTTGTCCAATCTTGGTATCGTTGAGATTCCAGCAGACGTAGCCAAAGATATCTGCAGAGAGAAAGATGTTGTAAGGAATCAGCCTCCTTCTCGCTTCCATGAGAAACCCGGAGACAGCATTGACCCTGTTCTCCTCTGTAGGGGGCATTGAAAATCGAAGGCCCGAGGGTTCAGGAAACCGGATATAGTCGAACTGGATTTCGTCAAATCCGTATTGAGCCGCTTCCAAGGCAATACGAATGTTATAATCCCATACTTCCTTATTGAAAGGATCCACCCAAGCCAGGTTTTCTCTATCGCGCCATATCTCCCCACCCGGTGTCTTCACCGCCCAATCAGGCCGTGCCAGGGCAAGAAGATTGTCTTTGAACACAACGATCCGTGCAATGGTATAGATCCCTTTAGCCTTCAGGGATCTCATCAGATGAGCCATCTCTTTTACCGTGATGGTTCGTTGAGCACCCACTTCAGCGGCAAGGGGAATTGAGCTTTTATAAGGGATCATACCTCTGTCCCCCTTCACATCAATGACAAGGGTATTGAGTTCGGTATCCTGCATAAGTTTGATTGCAGATTCTCGCAGGTTTCTATCCCCAATACCAAAAAAAGAGAGGTAAAGGGCTTTGGGTGTAAAAGGGATGAGCTTTATCTCTTGAGGCGTGCTGTTCAAGGGGATGGGGATCTGCTCGGTTCTTCCGTATCCAGGCGCTCTCACCGACAATTTGCTCAATGCCGTGCTCACCGTGAAAATCCCATTTTTATCCGTCAGGACAACATCGTTATTTAAAGTAACAAGAGCTCCCTTTACCGGTTTCCCTGTGAAAAAATCAACGACTCTTCCATTCGTATACGCCATGGCATACACTGGAATCAATAAGAGAAGGGTCACAAACAATATCATCCATGCCTTATGTCTTCTGCTCATGAGCATTTTTCTACCTCCGCGGTGATTCTGCGAGTATTGTCGCAAATGTTCTACCTGTTTCTCCGTTCGTTATAAGATAACGGGGAAGCGCCATCACATTATCGAGAGTGTTTGCAGGATGACGCTCCATGGTAAATGCAGCCACATATCCTGCTTCTTTGGCATTATGGATGAGGTCGTCATCATAGATGCCAAAAGGCCACGCCAGCATATTCACTCTGACATTCAGCTCCTTCTCCAGTTTCTCTTTTGATTTTTTTAATTGCGTGCCAACAAAACTTTCATATTCAGCCGGTTTTAGCCTCTTCTTCTCTTTCTTGAAATTAGGATGCCAAAATGTATGAGACTGAAAATCAAAAAACCTTGTTTCTTTCATTTCCCTGAGCTGGCCCCATGTCATGGCATAGGGTGCGTTCGATATGGCCGAAGGATATATGAAAAGGGTGACTGGAATAGTATATTTCCTGACGAGAGGAAACATATCTCTATAGACAGAAATGTGGCCGTCATCGACGGTGATGACAACTGAACGGTGTTGGGGAGCCTGCTTTTTTCCAAGAAAATAGTCGGTAAGTTCTCTGAGGGGTATCACTTTATAGCCATGATCCTTTAGATATTTCAAGTGGGACTCGAAGAGGGTTGTGGTCACCGTCATGCTATCAATCGCTAAAGGCCCTAAGCGATGGTAAAGGAGAATGGGGACATGGACTGACCCCCAGGCTGGCAGCAATCCCAATGGAGAAAAACCGAGCAGTAAGGTGACAAACAATATGGTTAATAATTTCTTAATCATTTTAAGCGCTTAAAAATATTTTTCTATAGATTGCGATGCGAAATTACTCCCAATCTAATGAGAGGATTTTCTATTTGTCCTTGCTCTTGTTTCTTTCCTCCTGAGATACAGCCTTAGTGCCTCATCGATTACCTCTTTAATTTTCTTTCTTTCCCAGTATGCTAATGCCTTGAGTTCCTCTAAGTAGTCCTTCCTTAGAATGAATGTGGCCCTTATCCATCCATCTTTAAGTCCTTTTTGTGAGGTTTTATTCAAAACCATCGTTGCCAGCTTGTACTATCTGTAAACTGTGTAAACAAAGTAAACCTTATCTATTTGCTTGCATCTTGTGTGCCATAAAATAAGAATCTAAGAGTAAATGTATCTATTGGAATTTACGAATTTCTTTCTTAAGCCAGAAAAGTGTCCTTCGTCTCAAGATTTGAAGATCTACAAGAAAGAACAATGAAGCGACAAATTTTGACGATTTTTCTTATAGATTTCAAAGGAAATAGAGTGGAAACAAACTTAGGATGGTGAACAATGTGGGTGAGCGGGTGCCGGTCGAATACTCATTGCAAGCAGTCGATGACCGGGGATGGAAGGTGGATAGGGTATTTGGATGTGATCAAGGTTCAGAATTGTACCATATGGTTAGAAAAATTCCATTTTTAATTTTCTGATTACTATTGTTCAATTGAATTCTTTATTTTGGCTTTCTTCTGTAACGCTCCAATTTTGCTCCTTTGATCAAAACCTTGCGTAAACTCTCCTGCACCTCTTCATCGCCAATTTCTTGGATCAAGCTTTCAATTCGGTTCAAGGTCGCTTTGTCGAGTTTCTCGTCTTCCGTCCAAAGAGTATTCGGAGGAGCAGGGATGGTTTGAGAAATCTTCCCCAATTTGAATCGAATGTCCTGGATGAGTGACTCGCCTAAAAAGGTATTAACCTTTTCAAGAAGGGTAGGTTTGAGAAACTGGAGTTGTTGCATCCAGGTTGGGTGGGTGACATCAATCAAGAGGATTCGGTTTCGAATGGAGTGGGGTTGAGAATGACCTGCCACAGACTCACCTACGATTTCCTTCCACGCTCCCAATATGGAATAGGTCTTCAATGGGACATCGATCTCTAAAGTTTTCACGGTTTTTTCAAGGATCGAACGGATGGATTGGGGTTTTTTCATGACTTCTTACGAATTAAACAGCCACCCCCACCCCGCCCCCCCTCGAGGGGGAGGGAAAGGGTGGGGCGACATGCGCTTTGAGTTATGCGCTTTGCGAGGTTTTGGAGGGGTCAATTCTCGGAAAAAGAGGACTGGGTTTAGTCAACTTCTTTCCAGGTTTTAGGCCTCCCCACTTTCCGTTCTCTTTTATATTTTGTTCCCAAAGATTTTCCTCTATGCCAAGTTGGGACCACATTTTGTCAGAGGTGGACGGCATGAAGGCAGCAAGCAGCAGGGCGATGAGTCGAAGAGATTCCAACGTTTGGTAAAGCACCGTGCCAAGGCGGGGTCTATCTTTTTCTGCCTTCGCCAAAGCCCAGGGTGCGGTGTCATCAATATATTTATTGCCAGCATTGACCATCTCCCAGATCGAAGCCAATGCCCGATGGAAGGCTAAATCATCCATCTGTTTCGACAATTTGGGAAGAACCTTTTCAGAGACTTCTTGGAGTCCTCGATCCACATCTTGTAGGTTGGAGGGAGTTGGAATAAGGCCATCAAAATATTTGACGACCATGCTGACCGTTCGGCTGAAGAGGTTGCCCAGGTCATTCGCCAAGTCGCCATTAATCCGATGGACCATGGCAGAATGGGAGAAGTCACCATCCGTTCCGAAAGGAACTTCCCGCATGAGAAAATACCTGACTGCATCGACCCCATAGGTGTTGATCAGGAGATTGGGCTCCACCACATTCTGAAGGGATTTGGACATTTTTTTACCTTCGATTGTCCACCATCCATGGGCGAATACCATTTTAGGGGGGGGCAACCCAATGGCCTTGAGCATGGTTGGCCAGTAGACCGTGTGGGTGGTGAGGATATCCTTGCCGATGAGATGAGTCGCCTGAGGCCAAAATTGAAAGAATGTATTTTCTTCAGAACCATAGCCAATCGCACTGACATAGTTGATCAGAGCGTCGAACCAGACATAGGTCACAAATTCCGCATCAAAAGGAATTTCAATTCCCCACTTCAACCGTTTCTTCGGTCTCGAGATACAGAGGTCTTCTAAAGGGCTGCGGAGAAATCCTAACATTTCGTTTCTTCTCGACGGGGGAAAGATAA
>CAZEKS010000098.1:0-7601 GCA_964512795.1 uncultured Syntrophaceae bacterium | reverse complement strand
TTTTTCAGAGCTCTCTTTAGGGAAAGGGTAAAGCCCGGTGAAGAAAGTCTTGGCCATGGTGTTAGCAGGGGGTCGAGGGGAAAGGCTCTATCCCCTCACCCGGGATCGAGCCAAACCCGCTGTTCCTTTCGGCGCCATTTACCGGATCATCGACTTCACTCTCTCCAACTGTCTCCATTCCGGCCTACGCCGTATTTATGCCCTCACCCAATATAAATCAACCTCTCTCAATCGCCACATCCAGTTAGGGTGGAACATCCTTTCAGCCCCTCTGGGGGAGTTCATCGAAGCCATTCCTGCCCAGCAGAGAATTGATGAGCACTGGTATCAAGGGACTGCGGATGCGATTTTTCAAAACATTTACACCTTGCAGGATGAAAGACCCGACCTCGTGCTCATTCTCTCCGGTGATCACATTTATAAAATGGACTATAGGAAGATGATCGCATTCCACCTGGAGAAAGCGGCGGATTTGACCGTGGCGGCTATCCGGATGGATCGAAACCTTTCCAGAGAATTTGGTGTGGTCGAGGTGGACAGGGATTGGAGAATGATTGGTTTTCAAGAGAAGCCCGAAGAACCCCAAACGATTCCCGGAGACCCCGGAGGGATTCTGGCCTCCATGGGAGTCTATGTCTTCAATACGGAGTTGTTAGTGAGGCGATTGATTGAGGATGCTCGATCTGAGTCCAGCCACGATTTTGGTAAAGATATCATTCCCATGATGATTGGGAAGGACCAGGTCTTTGTTTTCGACTTCAGGCAGGGGGATTTAGGAGGCACGGGATATTGGAGAGATGTGGGGACGATCGATGCCTATTATGAAGCAGACATGGACCTGATCGCCGTTACCCCTCAGCTCAATCTTTATGATTCCCAATGGCCGATCCTCACCTACCAACCTCCTTCTCCACCGGCAAAAACCGTGTGGGTCGAGGGGGGAAGGGTGGGGACAGCCCTCAACTCGATCATCTCAAATGGCTGCATTATCAGCGGCGGTAATGTCAAGCGATCGATCCTTTCCCCCAGAGTGACGGTTCATAGTTTTGCAGAGATCGAGGATTCCATCCTCTTAGAAGGGGTTGATGTGGGAAGGAATGCCAGGATTAAGAAGACGATCATCGACAAAGAGGTTCAGATTCCTCCGGGGATGGAGATCGGCTACCATCTAGATGAAGATGCGAAACGTTTCACAGTGACCGATTCGGGCATTGTGGTGGTTCCCAAAGGGATCAGGCTTTAGTCGAACCCCGTTAGAAAGGCCAGGGCTTTGACCCCGCCCTAAATAAGGAACAGATGCTTTCTGTTCTACCATCTTCAGCAAAAATGTTGGGGCTTTCTAACGGGGTAAACAGGATGAGGAGGGACGGAGATGTCACAGATCATCGTCGCACAGAATGTCAATGGGATTGTTTTTGCAAGTGAGAATCGGGTGATCCAATTGGATGAGAAAGGAAATGAAATCTCATTACAAATAAATCGTCTCCTCCCGCTCACTTCTCATTGTGCCCTTCTGATAGCCGGAGCAGCAGAGGGGAGGGATATGGGCAGTGCCTTCAAGAGTTTTCTCCTCGGAGAGAAGCTCAATGACGTGCAAGACATTTATGGAGCGGCGCTCGCCTATCTTTCTTCAGAATACGAACAATTCATGAGAAAGAAGTGTGAATGGCTACCCATTGATCCCATCCATCAGGTTTCCTTTGTCCTGGCTGGAAGAACAGAACGGGATCCAGTGATGCCCTTCCGGCTTTACTTCCTTTGGAGCAAAAAGAAACTTCCCCAACTCGATGGGGATGAGATTTCTCACGCCTTTTCCGTGCCGAGGAGAATGGGTTTGGAGTTTCAGTTGAATAAGATGTGTAAAGAGAACGTTCCATTGAAAGAAATCTTAAAAAAGATGACAAACGGAATGGAGCTATTAAAAAGCAAGGGGGAGGTAAGCGGTCCATTCTCCTTCGCTACGATCACCCAAGAGGGATTTCAATCTCTCAATCCCTGAAGGAAACTCCTCACATTTTTACCGAGAACGGAGTGGTTATAGCCTCCTTCAAGGACTCCAAATCGTCTTCCTTGGCAATGTTCGAGTGAGGCTTCTTTTGCCCATTTTCCGATGGTAAAATAGTCTTCGGTTTTAAGCAGCCCTCCCCAGTCCTCCTCGTGGCGGTCAAATCCTGCGGAGATCGCAATAATGTCATAGGGTTTTACTGTTTGAAGACATCGTTGGACCTCTTCTAAGAATCCTTCCCGGCGGGTCCCTTCGGGATGGAAGTAGCTCACCGATGTGGAACCGCTAAAGGTATTGGATGTGCCGTCGCCGTAATGGAGATCAAAATCGAGGATGAGGGCGCTTTTGATTTTTTCCTCACTGATGAGCCTTTTGATGGCAATGGCAATATTATTGAAGTAACAGAACCCCCAGCAGGAATGGGGGCTGGCATGGTGTCCCGGAGGCCGGATCAAACCGAAAGCGGGTTGGCCTTCAAAAGCCATTTGCGCTGCGAAAATAGCCCCTCCGGCAGCCAGAATTCCAACTTCATAAACCTGCGGGTCCCCTTTGACAAATTGAATATGATTCTTTCCATGAACCCTCACCAAATCCCTCTCTGAAGCAGCCTCCGGCTCAATGAATTCAAACTCTTTCTCCAGAGCTTTTACCATAGGCTCCATCCTTCCCGGAGACGCCGCCGGATCGGAAGTATAGGCTTCATAGAATCGTGGATGAAAGATGACCTTCATGCCCCCCCCTTTTTCAAAACATGCCTTCTGGGTGCCGGAGAAAGTAATGGGTGAAAGCGCCGATCACAATGGCGTGGTCGATCTTCCCTTTGCGAATCAGTTCCGGTATATCAACGAGAGGGATAAGCACCACCTCGATGTCTTCAGTCTGGTCGGGCATGGGATCACCGATCTTCTCGATGTTTCGGGCAACAAAGGTGTAACAATCATTGTCAAAGAGCGCTGGATTAGGATTTACCTTGCCGATCTTGATCAGTTGCTCTGCTCGATAGCCTGTTTCTTCCAATAATTCCCGAGCTGCAGCCTTTTCAGGAGTATCTCCCGGGTCTGCCAGTCCTCCGGGTATCTCAAGGGTCACTTCTCTTGATCCATGACGGTACTGTCTGATCATCACAACCTGTTGATCAGGAGTGATCGGTATGATATTGATCCAGTCCCTTGAATGGATGATATGGAAGTCGTGCTCCTTCCCGGTTCGGGGAGAGACAGCAGTATCTGTTTGGATGGAGAAAACGCGGAAGGATTGAGCAGATTGCGATCGGATAAGTTTCCACGGCTTCACCATGTGCCTTTTCCTTATCGTGAATGGAATTGTGAAGGACTTCATTCTATTTGGGGCAAACAAGTTTGTCAAATAAGATGAGTGTAAATTGGCAGAGAATTCTTGACACGACTCGAAATAGATTGTATTTGATAGAACATACTCAAATAAAAAGGGAAAAATGATGAGTGGTTACCATAAGTGGAGGTTTGAGCCTTTTCCTGTCCATACATTGAAAAGGGTGGAGCGGCCTACACCATTAATAATGGATGATAAAGTCCAAAGAGTGGATGAGCGGGAGAGTGGCTTTAATAAGGCAGCTCGGGGGGATTATGGTGAAAAGCTTAAGAGGGAAAGGCAGCGGTTTGTTCTTAAACATCCTCTCTCCGGTGCTCTTGTTTGGATGACGACCTATCTGAGAGATGCTGTAGATGGATTGGCCGCAGACCGAAAAGCCCCAATCCCGGAGGATCCTGAACGGGTATCCAGACATATAAAGGAACTCGCCTACTTTCTCAGGGCAGATGCGGTGGGGATCTGTAAATTGCCTCCCTATGCTGTTTATACCAATAGCTTTCCCAATGGTGAGCCTGTTGAGCTCAACCACCAGTATGCCATTGGGATACTCATCGATCAGGACTCGAAGACCGCAGAAGCCTTTAATGGCCACGACTGGATAAGCAATTCGATGAGCTTCTTGGCTTATTCCACCTCAGGGTTCATCGCTTGTATTATGGCTGATTATATCAGAAGGCTTGGATACCCTGCGAGAGCCCATCATGCAAGAAATTATCAGATTGTTCTTCCCCCCATTCTCCTCTGGGCGGGATTGGGAGAGATGTGTCGAATCGGTGATTGTGTGCTTCATCCTTTTTTGGGACCAAGGTTCAAAGCAGCAGTCGTGACCACAGACTTGCCTCTTGCTGTGGACAAACCCATTGACTTTGGATTGCAGGACTTTTGTTCCAAATGTAAGAAATGTGCAAGGGAATGCCCCTCGGGTGCCCTTAGCTCTGGTGACAAGGTCATCTATAATGGATATGAACGCTGGTCATCCAATACAGAAAAATGTACCTCGATGCGGGTGGGGAACCAAAAAGGGTCAGGATGTGGAACCTGTATCAAGGTCTGTCCAGCAAACAAACCTTACACCCTTTTTCATAGGGCCGTGGGCTGGGCAGTAAGACACTCCTCTCTGGCAAGGAGTGTGTCTGTCCGGGCAGATGATCTTTTAGGATACGGGAAACCTCAACCAGATAAAAAATGGTGGTTTGATCTTGAAGAAGTGGAAGGTAACTGGAGGATTCCATAAGAGCATAGTAGATCCCTTTGCACTCCTTCTTCCCTTCAAGGAGGGTGAAGGTGGGGGCGATATTTGAAATTGCTTAAAAGGAGACTGATATGGGCCATCTTGCAGGAAAAGAAGATATCTTGAGACAATTGCAAAGAAGACTACACCAGAATCCAGTCGGGCTTCCAGAACATGCTTCGATTTATGAAATTTTATCGATTTTGTTTACAGAAAGGGAGGCTAAACTGGGTTCGAAATTTCCCCTTGGTCTAATAACTTTCGAAGGGCTTTTAAAGACAATGGGTATGGATAAAGATGAGCTTGAGGGGATCTTAAATGGAATGATGAAGAAGGGTTTGGTTATGACCTCAAAAAATGATGGGCAAACCCGATATTTACTTTCTCCGGGTTTGACTGGTTTTTTTGAATTCACCTTTATGCGAACCAATGAATCCCTTCCAATGAAACGATTGGCAGAATTGATGCACACCTATAAAAATACCCCTGAATTTGTCCAGGAATTTTTTTCACCTGGGACCAGCCGGGGAAGGACCTTCCTTTACAGCGATGTCTTCACCCAGGTCAAGAGTGAAGTCCTTAGTTTTCAAGAAGCAGCAGAATATATCAAAATGGCAGGATGTGGAAGTTTGGGGAAATGCTATTGTCGGCATGAGGCATGGCATTTAGGGAAAAACTGTTCGGCACCGATTGATGATATTTGCATGAGTCTGGGGAGTGCCTCTGATTTTATAGTAGAACAGGGATTTGCAAGAAAAGCTTCTGTTGAAGAACTATTAGAAGCATTAAAGAAAGCAGAGGATTTGGGATTGGTTCATATCGGAGACAATGTCTTGGATCAAACAACTTTTCTCTGTAATTGTTGCGGTTGTTGTTACGGATTTCTTCAGGGTATCACTCATCACCACCTGAAACATGCTGTCACAACCACCCATTTCATCGCCAAACCTGATTTCGATGAATGTAATGGATGTGAAGAATGTGAAGATCGTTGTCAGATTAAAGCTATTCGAATGGAAGGGGATTACCCTGTAGTAGACGAGGAGTTCTGCCTCGGATGCGGTGTCTGTACCCACTTTTGTCCAAGCGGTGCGATGAAATTGGAAGAAAGGGAGAAAAAGATCATCCCTCCAAAAACCTACAAAGAGTTAATGATTCGTTTGATGAAAGAGAAAGGACGAATGTAACAGATGGAGTAAAAAAATACTGGAATAATGGAAGGATGGATTATTTTCGTTTCTTATCCTATTTAGAACCGAAGGCGAGGATCATCTCTCTTAAAATGACCGAAGCCGTGATCGAAGAGATCTGGGTCGGGTCATAATCGGGGGTCAGTTCAACCATATCAAATCCAACAACATGAAGCGTTTGGAGTTTCTTAAGAAGGGAAATGAATTCCTGGAAGGTAAGACCTCCGGGCTCAGGTGCTCCAACACCTGAGAGAAGGCTTGGATCAATTACATCGAGATCGAGACTAATATAGACAGGCTGGTTCCTGATGCGCTTGATCATTAAATCCAGGGAACCTGGATGAAGGGGGACGATGGATTTCATCTTTCTGGCTAATTTAAATTCCTCTTCTGTCCCGGATCGAATCCCGATCTGAAACAATCTGCCCTCTCCCAAATGATCGACTACCTTCCTCATCACCGTACTGTGGGAGAGGGGTTCGCCTAGATAATCTTCTCTTAAATCTGTGTGAGCATCAATCTGAAGAAGATGGAGACGAGGGTGGATTGTAAGGATCTCTTCTATAATCGGAAGGGTGATCAGATGGTCTCCTCCCAGAAGGATGGGAAATTTTTTTTCAGAGAGGATCTTACCAAGTCCATTTCGAATCAAGCCTAAAGATATCTTCTTCTCTCCCAAAGGTAATTCCAGGTCTCCCATATCGTGAATGGAGCACTGGCTCAGGTCTCTTTGAAAATATGGACTGAAGGTTTCAATTCCCCACGATGCCCTCCGGATTGCAGAGGGTCCAAAACGGGCGCCCGGACGGAAGGAGGCGGATCCATCATAGGGGCATCCGAGGATAACCCCTTTGCTTTTTTCAAACGAAGCGCTTGCTGAGATATAGGTAGTTTCTATAAAGGGGAGTTTCATTGGGTTCATTCCTTAATAAAATCGGGCAGAGGGAAGGCGGTGGCTTCAGATTGGAGAGAACTTAAAGTAAGGCCAACCTTTTCATCGATTTTCTCGGTAAGCCACAATTGCATGATGAGAACTCAGAGTGCAGAGTTTAGAATTGAGAGTTCAGCGTTTCAAATTTCGAATCAAGAGATTTTTCAAGGTTCTTCATCATTCACAACTTATAACTCTTAACTCATAATTCATAACTGTTTTATCAGTCCCACAGGACCACAGCGGCCAGGGCCGCCCCAATTCTCTTTATTCTATATTCTATGGCAATCGACTTCAGATCTTTGATCTTCCAACCGCGAAGCTTCATCCCCTCCAAGGCCATATTCCGGACCATTTCCTCGATCTTGAGCCGCTCTCCTTTAGCAGAATATTCCATGATCAACCCGTTCTGATTTTCATCCTCTGGAAGAGCTACGGCCACGCCGGCCGAGATGATCTCCCCAGGCACGTCGCTGGTGATAGCGGCATAAGCTGCCGGCACCAGGGCTCCAGGAGGAAGAGCGATCGAGGAAATCTGTTGGCAATGGGGCGGAAGGATGCTCGACATCCTGATGATGTTAGTGTTCCCGATGCCTGCCTGGAGAAGGGCTCCGTCAAAGGCATTCAGAGGTGTAAATCCTTCCGAGGCTCCAGAAACCAGCAAGTATTGAGTCGGGGTTTTAAAGATCACAGTATTCCTCCATTATCTCTCGTCTGGTTGAAGACATATGGGATCTGTGGTGCATCTCCTTCCCTGAAACATCAAGTTCAATAACTTAAAAGGAAGGGGGCGAACTGATCCACAGGATCACCGCCTCCCTCGAACTGCTGTTATGGATCCAATGCTCCTTCTCTGCTGAAAGGTAAAAGCATTCCCCTTTTTTCAGCTTCAGA
>CAZEKS010000097.1:0-7646 GCA_964512795.1 uncultured Syntrophaceae bacterium | reverse complement strand
CATGAAACCTCAAGTTTCTAAGAGAATCAGATCGGGGTCTTCGAGGCGGGCAATAACTGTATTGAGAAAGCGGGCTGCTTCAGCACCATCCACCACCCGGTGATCGAAGGAGAGGGACAGGGGAATCATCTTTCGGACAACCACTTTTCCGCGCCTAACCACGGGCATGTCTTGAATTCTTCCGACCCCCAGGATGGCTACTTCAGGATAATTGATGATCGGGGTCCCATAAATCCCACGCACCGTCCCGTAGTTGGTGATGGTAAAAGTCCCCCCCTTCAGATCAGCCAGATCGATGGTTCGGTTCCTTGCCTTTTCAGCCAGCTGGGCCATTTCCTGTGCCAGATCAAAGATAGATTTGTCTTTAGCATTTTTGACCACTGGGACCATCAGCCCTTCAGGAGTATCTGTGGCAAGGCCAATATTGAAATATTTTTTTAGGATAATCTCTTCATTCTCATCATCCAAGGTGGCATTCAGAGAGGGATGCTCGGTCAGACCGGCAATCACGGCCTTGATGATGAAGGGAAGGATAGTCAGTTTAATCCCTTTACTCTCTGCAACTTTCTTCTCCTTCTCCCGGATTTTCCAAAGTTCGGTGACATCTGCTTCATCCATTGCTGAGACATGGGGCGCAGTGTATTTCGATTTCACCATGGCTTTGGCAATGGATCTCCTGACCCCTCGCAGAGGAATGCGCTCAACATACCCATAAAAATCATACTTTTTGACCTTCGTTGGTTTCCTCGCCTCTTCGACAGGCTTTTCTTTGCCCTCTGCAAACTGTTTTACATCCTTTTCTAAAACCCTGCCTTCAGGTCCCGTCCCTTGTACTTTATTGATGTCCACACTCAACTCTCTTGCCAAGGCCCGAACAGCCGGTGTTGCCAGTGCATGTTCGCTGACCAGGGCTGTCTTCACTGGTTCAACTTTTGTTGTTACTGTGGGGGCTTCCTCGGGAGCCTCTTCCAGTTCACCCACCACACCCACTGATTTTGGCTTTGGGGAAGGAACTGCCAAATCTTCTCCCTTTTCTCCGATCACCACAATCACCTGACCAACTTTTACGATCTCCTTCTCCTTGGCCAATATCTTCAGAATAACACCCGTCCTTGGAGAAGGGATTTCTGCAAGGGCCTTGTCCGTCTCAACCTCAACTAGGGGCTCTCCCTCCTTGATCTCGTCACCCTCTTTGACCAACCAACGCACAATCTCCCCTTCGGTTAGTCCTTCTCCGATATCAGGAAACTTGAATTCGAAAGCCATGTCAACCCCCCAAATGAAAAATATTAGGTTAAGGTTTAGGCTAAGGTTAAGTTTCTATTTTTTCTCAACCTCAACCTTAACCTTATCCTGAGATTTAGTTAGAAACTCATCACTTTCTTTACAGCCATCACAATCCGTTTGGGATTGGGAAGATAGTAGTGCTCGGTCTTCATCAGAGGAACAGGAATATCGAATCCCGTCACTCTTTCAATGGGTGCCTGGAGAGAAAGGAGTGCTTTCTCATTGATAAGAGCAATGATCTCCGCACCCAGGCCGCAGGTCTTCGGCGCCTCGTGGACGACGACTCCTCTCCCTGTTTTTCGTATGGAAGTGACCATGGCTTCGACATCCATGGGCGAGATCGTTCTGAGATCGATGATTTCCACATCAATCTTATCTCCCTTTAATTCCTCCGCAGCATTTAGGACTTCCCTTATCATTGCCCCCCAGGCGATGAGGGTGACATCCTTGCCCTCCCGAACCATTCTTGCCTTCCCAAGTGGAACGGTGTAATCCCCTTCTGGAACTTCTTCCCGTATGGCCCGATACAGGCGTTTAGGCTCCAAGAAGAGAACCGGGTCTGAACCACGGATGGAAGAAATGAGAAGACCTTTGGCTTCGTAAGGAGTCGAAGGAATCACCACTTTAATGCCAGGGGTGTGGGCTAAAATGGCTTCAGGACTCTCAGAATGATGCTCCGGTGCATGGATCCCACCTCCATAAGGAACCCTGATGACGAAAGGACAGGTAAACCTTCCCCTTGACCGGTTTCTCATCCGACCGATGTGATTGGTGATCTGATCGAGGCAGGGATATAAGAAACCATCAAATTGAATTTCTGCTACGGGACGAAGTCCATAGAGAGCCATGCCTAATGCCGTTCCGACAATCCCTGATTCGGCCAAGGGCGTATCCACGACCCGATCGGCACCGAATTTTTCCTGGAGTCCATCCGTAACACGAAAGACCCCTCCCTCCCGTCCCACATCCTCACCCAATACGACCAACCGGTGATCTCTTTCCATTTCTTCACGAAGGGCTAAGTTGATTGCTTCAACCATATTCAGTTTAGCCATAACCAGATCCTCTCCGATGATTTCAGATTGCAGATTTTAGATTTTACAACTTACCTTTTTCGCCTCACGATTTACGTCTTCATGCCAAAGTTGATTTCAAATACTCCAATTGTTCTTTCAACTGCGGTGTCATCTCCGCATAGACATATTTAAAAATCTCTTCCACCCCTGGTACGGGTATCGCTTCCGCGTCTTTTACCGCCTGATCGATCTCCTTCTGAGCTTCATCGGATAATCGTTGTTCAACCTCTTCGCTCCAGAGCCCCTTTTCTCTCAGATACAATCTCAACCTCACCATTGGATCGAGTGGCTTCCATGGATTAATTTCTTCTTCTGTCCGGTATTTGGTTGGATCGTCTGCTGTCGTATGAGGTCCGAATCTGAAGGTAACGCCTTCGATCAATGTCGGCCCTCCTCCGGACCGCGCTTTTTCCACAGCCTCCTTGGTCGCTCTCATGACAGCAAAGAGATCGTTGCCGTCTACCTGAATCCCATCCATTCCATAAGCAATGGCTTTCTGGGCAATCGTCTCTGAGGCAGTCTGACTTTTCCTCGGAACCGAGATAGCGAATTGGTTGTTTTGACAGAAGAAGATGGTCGGGGTCTTAAACACACCTGCAAAATTCATCGCTTCATGAAAATCGCCTTTGGAGGTTGCACCGTCTCCGAAGTAGGCAATGGTAACGATCTTATCCCCCTCGAGCCTGGCTGCCCAGCCCACTCCCACTGCGTGAAGGAGATGGGTCCCCACCGGGACTGAAACAGGCAGGACATTGATCCCTTCCGGAGCACGGCTCCCCTCCTCATATCCCATCCAATAAAGAAAGATTGATTTCAGTGGAATCTCCATCATCAAGGCTGCCCCCAACTCTCTAAAGGCGGGAAAGACCCAATCCCCCTTTTTGAGCATGGATGCACTCCCGACCTGACAAGCCTCCTGGCCCCAGATGGGCGCATAGGTTCCCATCCGACCCTGCCTCTGAAGCATTAACGCCCTCTGATCCGCCAGTCGGATGAAGAGCATCTTCTGATAAAGATTGAATGTTTCCTGATCACTGAGTGGAGATTTCTCCCCGGGGCGCAGCGCCCCGCCAGGTCTTAGAATTTGAAACATCTCTCCCTTGAGCGGATGGTAATCTTCGAATAGACCCATGACTTCTCCTTGTTTTTCGCTATGCGCATAGCGCTAAGCGCTTAGCGTTTTGCTATTCGAGAGCCCACTTCTTCAATCGTTCGTAGTCTGCTGAGCCGCAGATCCATTTTCCCGTTTTTTTGTTGAAAAAAAACGGCACGCCGCCACAATAGCCCTTGTCATATTCTTTCATCAGTTTGGCATTGGCTTCACTATGCCACACTTCAAGTTTTCCTACGTTCACCCCTTCTTCTTTCTCTAACCTCTCCACGAGAGGATCCATTTTGTGGCAGTGTGGTCACTCTGCTCCGGTGAATTCCAACAGATAAAATTCTCCTTTTGTCATGCTATCTCCTCCTTTCGAGTCTATTGTTTTCCATCCCTTTCCCCTTGGAGACTGTGTCGTAATAAGGGAACACATAAATTCAGGTATTCCCGGGACAGACAGTCGGGTGAGAGAGAGCTTTAGAGCGGAACCTTTGAGAGGTCTGAGGTAAGGGCCTCAACCACATGAAAGAACTTTTTTGACAACAAAGATTCTTACCCATAAGCTCTAAAGACCGCATTCTAAAGCTCTCGAAGACCCGGCTGTCTAGGCCGGGGAAGGCCCCTTATTCACCCCTCCGACCGTTTACGACCCAGTCCCTCGGGGGACAGGGGTGGTTTGAACGGGGCGAGAAAACACAGCCTTCCCAACCAGTCTCGCAATAGGGATGTAAAGAATAATTAAAACAATGAGCGGAAGGAGGGAAGGAATCAGGGTGTCCGACCTAAACCCTCTAACAAAGTAGGCAAGAGCGAGTAAGATGGCCGTAAAATTATGGGTGCAAATCATCCCCAGATTCGCAGGCGCCATTTGGGTGGGTTCTTGGTAATGAGATCTCAATATGGAGATCGTCTTGAACGCAATCGGAAGCGTCAGCAAAGAGATCAACCCCAGAATAGGAATCCTTCGCAACATCACTCCGATCAGGATCGCCGCATAAGCCGAGAGGAGACTCACCGTAAATAACCAGACGCCTGCTTCCCTGCCGAAACGAGCCACCAAGTTCAGCTTCCCTCCCTTTCGGTCATCGAAATAATCAGGAATCTCATTGATGGTAATCATTGAAAACAGCATGATCCCAAAGGGAAGGGTCCCCCAGAAAGCCTCCCACGAAATTCTTTGAGCCTGGACATAATAAGCCCCAATGCCAATGCCTGGGCCAAAACAGAGAAGCTGCGCCAATTCGCCCAGCCCGTGATAGCCAAATCGAATGGGCGGGGCCGTGTAGAAATAGGCACAGAAAAAACCAATCCCTAAGAGAAGAAAGATCAAAGCTCCTCTCTGGACACCCAGAAAAACACCGATTCCGATGGCGATGATGTAGAAGGTGACAAAAACATTCCGCATCTGATGAGGCTGAATCAAGCCTGAAGAGAGAAGCCCGCTCCCTCCCGTATAAGGATTCTTCCCGTTGGTGGCAAAGACATCCACCAAATGGCGGAAATCATAATAATCATCCGTCATGTTCAAAGCCATGTGGTTCAGGAGAAGTCCTAACATCACCAGAAGGAAATATCCCGGAAGGAATTTTCCGTCATTCGTCCATGCAATCATCCCACCCAGTATCCCTGGCATGAAACTGGCCGAGGTGAAATGAAACCGAACGGCCTTCCACCAGACTTCCAGACGCTTTCCACTCATCCTATTTTTTTCCGCTCCTGAAAAAGTAATCCAAACTGAATCGGCCCGCTCCCACAGCGAGAAGAACCAAAAGTCCTCCAAACATGCTTACATTCTTCATGAACATGATCCACTGGATTTGATCGCCAAAATTGCTATGGAAAATAACCGTGGTAGGAACTAGGAAAACAAGGAGCACCAATGCTCCAAACCGGGCATAATACCCCAATACTAACGTGATGGAGCCAACCAGTTCACAAAAAATCGCTCCCACGAGGAAGAAATTGGTATAGGGTTCAATGCCATACTTAGCCATGTACTGTGCCGTTCCTTGGAAATTGTCAACCTTCAATATCCCCGACTGAAGAAAAATCAGTACAACAAGAATTCTTCCAAACAAAACACCGAAGCCCTTTAGCCATTCCATAGGTCCACCTCCTTAAGAAAGTCTCCCCTCTCCCTGACTACCACAGGAGGGTCATTAACTATTTTTATATCATAAATTCCCTTCCCATTCATCTTGAATTTTTGGAGCTCCGTGATTATCTTAAAATAAAGAGAGGAGGTGTTTTTATGGACAACAGAATAAGAGTAACGCCATGTGCCTGCATCTCTCATGACGACCAGGGCGGACGCCTCAAAATCGATATGGAAATGCCCGGTGTCGATAAAAAAGATATCTCCCTCGAGATGAGAGGGGACAGTTTTTGCATTTCAGCGCCTCGGGGCGAAGATACAGAATATTCGGGTTGTTTTAACTTGGCCCATGAAGTGGTGCCTGAAAAGACAGAGGCCAAATATGAGAATGGTCTTCTCAAAATCTTCGCACCGATCAAGGGCTGGGACCATAGAGTCAATGTCGCGATTCAATAATAAACGCTTAATGATTACGATCAAGCCCTTCCTTTTCGAAGGAAGGGCTTTTTTATGCCCCGTCCCAGTGGGCCCTCTCCTTAGCAGAAAACCAGTGAACCGGGTCATCATATAGTAGGCCTCGATTAAGGCTTCGAAGGTCCTCATTCCCATATTACCTCATGATAAAGAAAACAATGATTAAGTATATGGGGTAAGTCCTGTATTCTATTGTAAGAAATACTCTATTTTACGGCTCGGGTGTGAAAGATTGTTAGAATAGATATGATACAATGTAATCAGCGAAGAGGAGACAAACGATGCTCAAGGAGGCAATGCTTTATGAAAAGACGAAAGCCGATAAAGTCTCCTGCTTCTTATGCAGCCACCATTGCCTCATCTCCAACGGAAAATTTGGCATTTGCAACGTCAGGGAAAATAGAGGAGGTGTTCTCTATACTCATGCCTACGGAGAACTCATTGCCCAGAACATCGACCCCATCGAGAAAAAACCCCTCTACCATTTCCTCCCAGGCTCAAGATCTTTTTCCATTGCTGCCATCGGCTGTAATTTTCAATGTGGCTTCTGCCAGAACTGGCAGATCTCTCAGGCGGATGAATCAAAGGCCCTAGGCCTCCATCCTAAAAAAGTGAAGTCTGAAGATGTAGTAAGACAGGCAAAACAAACCGGCTCAAAAAGCATCTCTTATACTTACACGGAACCCACTATTTTTTTTGAATATGCTTATGAGATAGGCCAAATAGCTAAGAAAGAGGGCCTCCTTAATGTTTTTGTGACCAATGGCTATATGACAAGAGAAACAATTGACATGATTCAACCCTACCTTGATGCGGCAAACATCGACCTAAAATCCTTCCGTGACGATTATTATGGCAAGATTTGTAAGGGAAAGCTGGCCCCCGTGCTGAAGAGCATAGAATGGATGAAAAGATTGAACATCTGGATTGAAGTCACGACTCTGATTGTACCCGGACAAAATGATTCCAATGATGAGTTGAAGAAGATCGCCGAATTCCTTGCCGGCTTGGATACATCGATCCCCTGGCATATCAGCCGTTTCTATCCGCAATACAAAATGGAAGATTTAGAGGGCACCCCCCTTGATATATTGAGCAATGCTTATGACATCGGTAAGGAAGCGGGATTACGTTATGTTTACCTTGGGAACGTCGGGCAAAGGAATAATACCTACTGTTACCAATGCCAGTGCTTGTTAATTGAACGGCATGGTTTTTCGGTTAAAACCAACAGGATCAAAGAAGCTCGCTGTCCCGATTGCCAGACCCCCGTTGACGGCGTGGGCTTGTAGCTCCGGCTTCGTCGAGTCACAAATGTGGCTGATTGGTTGTTCACCCTTGTTTTCAAAAGAGACACATCAAAGCTGATGTAACCTTCGGGTACAGCCTTTTTCTCCCCAAAATACGGGTTTCACCTTATTTACTTTCGCCCCCTTTCGGCAATGATAGAAATTATATGCCGCAGCCCATTTTCACCCAGGCCAATTCGGGCAAGAAGGGAGGTGGGAGAATTGATGACCAAGAAAAGGGTCACCTTGAACGAGCATGCCAGACGGCAAGAAGCAAAGTTCTGGGCAATGATGCGGGCTGCTGAACCTGGCAAGCGATGTCTCAA
>CAZEKS010000096.1:0-7646 GCA_964512795.1 uncultured Syntrophaceae bacterium | reverse complement strand
GATTTTAAGGAGCTGATGAGCTTTAAAATGGGCCCAATGGTGCTATTTGGTTTTAATTACCCTCGGCTACCATTCATCGCAACTTAAATTTTCAGATATTTTTGAAATGGGCCTTTTAATGGGTGACCCCATGGCACCCCATGGCAACACAAATGATCGCTTGGTAAAGCTTTGGAGATATCCCTGCCTGATCTCCTACTCAAGTCATTATTTCACGCCTTCAGGGGATTAAGGGGAGGGGGGTAAAAAAGGCGATAATGCACCCTCACCCCATGCACCACATAGGGTGCATGACTGTCCTGAACCTAGCATGGTTCAGGGCCCGCCCTCTCCCATCAAGGGAGAGGGGGAACTGGATCGGGTTAATGTCTATTTTTGGGAGTAATTTTCTCCAGGAGTAATTTTCTCCTTGACATTTGAAAAAAATATGGTAAAAATGATACATTATCAAGGGTAAGGACGTATGATGCAGTTCAGTAATTTCTTTTTCTTCTACTTTTATTTTAATAGGGCTCACCCATATCCCTGAGCCGAGCTATATAGTAAGGGATGCCATGGGTGAGCCAGATGTTCCCCATGGCTTTTTTGTTTCTGCATCACAAAGGCCATGGAAGGCATATTCCATGGCCTTTGTGATTTCAGCAAAGGCGATGATTACCAAAAATAAATGAGAATATCGTTAAGGAGGCTAAACATCACATGAATGCAAGAAAGCATGAACCGATTAAAATCACTCCACATTTTTTCCAATTGGGCACACCTGCCTTCCCCGCCTATTTGTCCATGGGATTGGAAGGAATGATCATCGAAGGCGGGACAGGACCTACGTTCACGATCATGATCGATCAGATCGAATCATTGGGGATCGATCCAAAGACGATTAAGTATATTGTCTTGACCCATACCCATCCGGATCACATTGGGGCAGTGCCGCATTTTCACCGCGATTGGCCTCATATCAAACTCCTGGCAAGCCCCATCGGCGCTAAAATACTCGGTAAAACAGAGTTGTTCAAAGAATTCCAGTTGGTTGATCTTGGCATTGCCCAGTTGATGAAGGCAAAATCGGAAATCGATACATTGCCAGAGCCCGTTGAAGACTATGCCTTTAGTGTTGATTCGGTCGTCAAGGAAGGGGACAGGATTGATTTGGGCGATGGCATCGCATGGAAGGTTTATGAAACACCCGGCCATTCACCCTGTCATATTGCTTTATTTGAGGAAAAGGAGGGCACCCTGGCGCTCGGCGATACCTCAGGATTCTATGTCCCTGAAAAGGATGTATTTTGGCCCAATTATTTTGAATCGCTTGAGAAATACTGCAGTTCTATCCGGAAGCTGGCAGCGCTTCCGGCCAAACGAGCCGTCCTCAGTCACAATGCGGTGATTGAAGGAGATGTCCGGCAGCATTTGGAAAAGGCCATGAAGGCAACGGAGAAGTATCATCAGGAGCTTATGGAAAGATTGGCGAACGGAGAACTCTCTGAAGAGATCGCCATGGATAAGGCTCGGTTCGTCGACAGCCTGACCGACATTCAGCCCTTTAAGGTCATCTATGATCTCTGTAAGGTGCTCATCAAGAATTCTTTACAAAATGGAAAAGATGATCATTTTGTTTTTTAGAAAGGATTGAACAGTCCGCGGTATACAATCGTTTTTTCTATTTCTCTCTCTCCGGATCCAAAATTGTTACCAATAGGAAAGAGTGTCAAGTCTTGCAATCAAACAATTGTTTTAATACAAGACTCGACCATATTTCTTTACGTACAAAGCCTCCCACCTGTTCATTGCTTAACCCCATCTCTAAGCTCTCCAAGCACTTTTTCATATTCCTTTTTTACAAATTCTTCTCCGTACTTTCTCTCTAAGCGTCGAACAATGAAATGCCCTCGGGCCGCAGCCTGAAAGTGATTGATAAAAAGTAAGTTGATCGATGCGCCCCCTAATGCTCCAAGGATCGGCACCATTTCGGCGGCCATCTTGTCCGTGACGATGACACCAAAGCGGGAAGCCAAATTTGCCATCATTCGGATCACGATCGGCGTGCCTTCCTCCGCAATCCCCCGTTGCGCTATCAATTCAGCAGCCTCCGACAGGGTCCGGGTCAGTGCTGCTCGAACGGCATAGTAGGCTGTCTCAGCGGCATTGTCACCCTTTGACCTTCCACCTAAAGCAAAAACAGTGATGCATGCCAGATGAGTATCCATGGAGGAGAGGTCTTCGCCCTCACTTCGAGCAATGTCAGCAATGGAACGAAGCATCAGTGTTGTTGAGATTGGAAGTTCAAGGATTAGGCCAGGGAGTCCGAAAAAGCCGCCAACAGCTCCGCTGGCAAGGACCATCGCCCGATGGATCAATCGAAATGGCCTGCCGCGGCTCCTCTTATCCATCGTAGACAGCGCGACATAGAAAGCTGTCCCGACTGCCTTGGTTGCCGTGTTTCCAATCATTAGCCCAATCCATCTCGGCAGGACCTTTATGAATCCTTCAATGGGATACCCGAGCAGATTAATCAACCGAATACTCAGGCCGGGTCTCTCCAAAAGATTGACAGCTGTCCTGAGATCGTTGCGGTCTCTCTTTTCCATTCTATCTATGTAATCTTTCATGATGGGTTCGTCACCCACGCCTGCGTGCCGAAACACGGCACTTCGGTGTGCAGGCACGAACAATGAAGATTTAATAAGTTACGGACACGCGACACGCCTGCCTGCCGGTAGGCAGGGACACGGACACGTCATTTTCTGAGCAATGGTCTGGGGCCGGGCTTGAAATATCGCAGAGGATAGAAGAGAACGGAGTTAAACGACTTCGTCCCTTCTCCCGTGGATTGTATTTTATACCACACTGAAAATTTTTGGAAGTGAGAATTTCAAAGTAATTGCATTCTCATCTCAAGATTGAATTGTGAGAGGAAAGATTCTTTTGCGGGAAAGACTCTACATTCAGATTTCTATGTCAAACATAAGTTTGTAACAATAGGATTCAAGGAGTCGAGGGGTCAAAGATTCGAGTGAAATAATAAAGAACTTTGAAAAGTCAAGCGCACTAATTAAATCTTTAAAGAACAGACACTTGAACCCTTGAATCCTGGAATCCTCGAACCCTGAAATCTCGGCGGGGATGAGGTCGGCCCTATATCAAGCTGTGTTATTATCTTTGGGCGGCTTGGTCAAGAACTTTGGTTGTGTTTTGCAGTCCCAATTTGATAAACACCCACGGGGCGCCATAGGTGACCCAAAAGCCGGTGAGGGCATAGCGGACGTAACGCAGCACCTGGGACACGAGCGACGCATCACGTGGGAACACCCTGCGCAATCCCCACCACAGGATCGCCAGGCCAATCGCACCCACCGCAAAGCGCACAGCGCGTTTCCACCACGCGCCACCTGCATTAAATCCACCTCGCTGAAAGATCAAGATGGCTCCAGCAACAAGACCAAAAAACGTGCCCACGACACCGAATGCGCCTGCCGTGACACGCGGATGGATGGCTGATTCGCCAGGTGCAAGCGAAAAGGCGCGTGCGGCAGTAATTTCCCATTGAGGCGGGTCAGCAGGTGGCACAAAGGCCAGCCCGGCCAGGGAGACGATGAGTAGAAGCATCGAGGCAGCGAAGGCCAGGCCGATTTTCTGCGCAAGTGTGAAGCGATTGAACCAGCCTATCACGGCAGTTTCCCATTTCAAAAACGCCCACAGTATCAAAGCGCCGATCAACCAACCGGCCAGCACATCCGTTGGAAAGTGAACAGCCAGCACGATGCGAGAATAACCAATGAGAAAGATGAGGGCTGCCATCAACCAGCGCAGCCAACCCTTGCCACACGCGGCCATTGTTCCCCAGACAGTCATGGCGTGTTGGGCGTGTCCGGACGGAATGCCGTATGAAGCTTCGGCAGTGATCACCCGCAATTTATCGCTCACCCAGTAGGGCCGGGGTTGGTGAAAGACGAATTTAAAGAAGGTGTTCAGGCTGTCGGACACAGTCAAGATCACACCGAAACGCAGGCCCAGGCGGACGTCCACACACCAGTATAGGAATGGCATAATGAACAGGTAAAACTCTTCGGTGCCCAGGAAGCTAAAGAATTGAGATGGAGCGACGAGCCAGGGAGCGCTGGTTTGTAGTCCGGCGATGAAGTTGATGCCCCAGTCAAGGATGGGATTCATGGTAATAATAAGAACTCGTTTTTGGGATAATTTAACTATGCGAAAAACGGAGTCCAATGTCAATTAAAAAACCACCTGTCAACCCAATTGCGGAGTGTAGAATGCGGAATTGAACCCAGTTTTGCGGAAAGGGATTGGGAGTCGACTTGAGAATCAGGCTGCTTTCTCGTATTCAACAAAGCCCAGGACCATTCCGTCCTTGGTAGCTTTATCCAAGATTTTCTCAACCTTGCTCAGAATGTCCGCTTCGATAAAGGCGTCGCCGCATTGAGAGCAAATGATGGCTGGTACATTTCTTACAATAATAACACTCTCATCGCTAATTTCATAAGGCAAATTAGTCTTCCCCCCCTTCATCATCTCGCCTTTACAAAGTGGACATCTCATATTATTTTCTCCTCTTGTCGAACCCTTCCTCCCATTCAGAGAGGTCCGGTTCATATACCGTTATGACCCATAACATTGGTTCATCTTCATCGATTGCCACTACTGCATGAATAGGTCTCCTAATTTTCGTATACCCGAGGGCCAAGTAACTGGGTAGAGGATAATCATCTGGATATTCCTCGACGATTTTAGAATGTACCAAAGCTTCTTAGGTCTCATCTTCGGTTATTTGCCTCTGATACATCCGTAACACAGTATGTTTCTTAAATGCCATTTGATTCAGGGCTGCAAGTTCGTGAATCTTATTGGTCTGTTGCATCATATTGGCCCCTGGATTTCTTTCTAAATTACCACTTACAATGTAAAATGTCAAAGCATGTCGGGAAAGAATTGAAGACAATGATCTGAATCACCATTGTGAACATTTTTAAATAGTCTGAATTGGACGTCCCCTCTTTGTATCTGAGCACACTCAAGGAGCAGTCGGGGGAACTCTTCAATTCAATTGACAACACCTTCAAAAAAGTAATAAACAAATAAGGGGCCAAGGGGCAGCCCAATTGCGGAATGCGGAATGCGGAATCAAAAATCCCTGCCTCCGGTGGGCGGGCCAGCTCCGAGTTTTCAAAAATCCTTTGACCGTCAATATTCATCAATGAAAACCCAACCAAATATCACTGTCGGCATCATGGACCGGCAGACCGAAGTCTTTGGTCGTCTACATGGAGACTTCCGCGGAGATGGGTTCGGCCCGTTCTCTGGCGGGTTTTCAGCAAAGGTAGATGCGGGAATGATCGTTCTCTTCGACGACGCCCACCGTGAAATTGTCCGCTCTCCATCGATCAGGCCCACAGGACAAGAGGAATCAACCCTTCGACTGCGCCAAGGGACCGAGGCGCACTCAGGGCAAGTTCTTACACTCTTTAATGTCACCATCGGAAGCCGCTTCCACTGGGAGAGGACAGAAGATCAGACCTTTCAGGGAGATCTGATTCTCCTGTCGCGAAACGATGGAACAATCGCAGTCATCAATGAAATCCCCCTGGAGGATTATCTCAAAAGTGTGATCTCCTCAGAGATGAGTGGCGCTGCTCCGATGGAATTTCTGAAGGCTCATGCCATTCTATCCCGGAGCTGGCTTCTGGCAGCGCTTGATCGCAAGAAGAAAACAAAGGAAACATTCAAATCATCAGAGAAAATCACGGATGGAGAAGTGATATGCTGGTATGATCGGGAGGAGCACGACCTTTTCGATGTCTGCGCCGATGATCACTGCCAGCGCTACCAGGGCATCACCAAGATCGTATCCAAGCAGGCCGAAGAAGCGGTGCGCAAAACCCGCGGGATGGTAATTACCTATCAGGATGAAATCTGTGATGCCCGATATTCCAAGGCCTGCGGGGGACTCACAGAAAACTTCGACACAGCCTGGGATGATAAACGAGTCCCATATCTCGAAAGCATTTCGGACGCCTCAGTCCCTCATCACCCGATAGGAACGGAAGAAGAAGCTTCAGCCTGGATCCTTTCTGCTCCCGATGTTTACTGCAACACAAAAGACGTACGCTTTCTCGAAAAAATTCTTCCTGACTTTGACCGTAAGACAAAAACCTTTTTCCGCTGGAGGGTCAAATATTCGCGCAGCGAGCTGGAAGAGATCCTGCGGGAAAAATCAGGCCTTGATTTCGGCACTCTTCAGGAGATCGTACCTCTTCGCCGTGGTCCCTCGGGCCGGATCTCCCGGTTGAAGATCAATGGCTCGAAGAGAAGCATGGTCGTGGGAAAGGAGCTCGAAATAAGGCGCTGGCTCTCCAGGACTCACCTTTACAGCAGTGCCTTCGTTGTGACGGTTGAAGCCGAGCGATTTATATTTTATGGCGCTGGTTGGGGACACGGCGTGGGACTCTGTCAGATCGGCGCCGCGGTCATGGCAACGAAAGGATTTTCAGCAGAAGAAATTTTGAGACATTATTTTCGGGGCGTGGAAATAAAGAAGATCTACTGAGGAAACGGAGTTGGAATAATGGAATGGTGGAATATTGGAATAATGGGAACAAACCAAAAAGCGGAAAAATAAAACCGGATCATAGCTTTTTGATTTCAGTGCGGTTACACCCAACATTCCAAAATTCCATTTTTCCAATATTCCAGTGGCAAAACAATGTTCACACAGAAACCCCCATCGCGAAATCCTTGGGCATGGGTTCCCTCTTTGTATGTTGCCGAAGGGATCCCTTACGTTATGGCAATGACGGTTTCGGTGGTTCTCTATAAGCGCCTCGGCCTCTCGAACACCGAAATCGCCTTTTACACAAGCTGGCTCTATCTCCCCTGGGTGATCAAGCCGCTCTGGAGCCCTTTTGTCGAGCTATTCAGGACGAAGCGCTACTGGATTCTTCTGATGCAGCTCCTCATCGGGGCGGCATTGGCCTGCATTGCGTTCAGCATCCCGGCTGCCCGGTTCTTTCAGTATACCCTTGCCTTCTTCTGGCTGATGGCCTTCAGCTCGGCAACCCATGACACCGCCGCCGACGGCTTTTACATGCTGGGGCTCCCGGAGTCTCTCCAGGCCGCCTTTGTCGGGGTGCGAACAATCTTTTACCGGATCGCCATGATCGCAACCCAGGGCGGGCTCGTCATTTTTGCCGGTTACCTTGAAGAAAGCGGTCATGATATCCCGACAGCCTGGTCCGCCACCCTTTTTGTGGCGGCTGCCTTCTTTGCGGCCCTCTTCCTTTATCATCTTTTTGTTCTTCCCTATCCGGCTGCGGACCGCCCGGCCAAGCGCAACCCTTCGACGTCCGTTGCACGGGAGTTCCTCCACATCTTCGGCCTATTCTTCAGGAAAAGGAACATCATTGCCATTCTTGCTTTCTTTCTCTTCTACCGACTCGCGGAAACCCAGCTTCTAAAAATCATCGCGCCCTTTATGCTCGACCCCCGCTCAACGGGAGGGCTGGGGCTCACCACAAAAGAGGTGGGAATCATCTATGGCACGGTGGGACTGATTGCGCTGTTGCTCGGAGGACTTTTGGGCGGGTATGCCATTTACAGAAAAGGGCTCAAGTTCTGGATCTGGATCATGGTCT
>CAZEKS010000095.1:0-7691 GCA_964512795.1 uncultured Syntrophaceae bacterium | reverse complement strand
AACTCCACTCCAAACTGTCGAACTTTATGGGCTGGAACAGTAATCACGACCAACCACCTCCTTCATATTTTTTCACCCTCTACGTTCCACTTTCCACTCTCAGATATTATAGATACCAAAATTTTCATACGTAAACAAGCGATTTTTATCTTCCATAAGCATCTTTTTTTAGTGACAACCATGATCACCCTCCCCCCGTGGTCGGGTCTTTTCGACTCTCCCCTTGGAGACTGTGTCGCAACAGAGATAAGTGGCAGAAATTCTAAAAAACGGGACAGACAGATTTTACCTACCTCCATTCGATTACGACCCACTCTCTTGGGGGGGAGGGATAGGGTGAGGGGGGGCATTGGGTTGATTTTGGGGTGTTCGTTTGTTAAGTTTAACTTATATCTATTCTTTTGTTTGAAGGAATTAAGCCATTTAATAAAGGGAAGAACAAGACTTTCTCACAGCAGAACAGAAATAACATTACGACCGGAATTTAAAGCAGAAAGAAAATAGAGAGGCGACCAAATGAAAAGATTTGTGTTCATCCTGATATGTTTTGTGCTTTCCCTAACGCTATTCATGTCTGAATCTTCTTCACAAGAAGTGCGATGCAAAAAATTCTCGTCTGGGGAGGTCAAGAAGATGTCTGAACAACAAGCGATCATCCGCACAAAATTAGGAGATATTGCTTTAAAGTTTTTCCCCGAAGTCGCACCCAATCACGTGAACAACTTCATCGAACTGGCCAAAAAAGGTTTTTACAATGGGACGATCTTCCACAGAGTCGTGCCCAAGTTCGTCATCCAAGGAGGGGATCCCAACTCAAAAAACCCGGACCGCTCAAAACATGGTATGGGAGGCCCAGGCTATCAAGTCAAAGCTGAATTTAACAAAAAACCTCATCGACGAGGGACGCTTTCCATGGCCAGGTCTGCCCACCCGGACAGCGCCGGTTCGCAGTTTTTCATCTGTGTGGCCGATAGTTCTTTTCTGGACGGGCAATATACCGTGTTTGGTGAGGTGGTGAAAGGAATGGAGGTAGTGGATAAAATTGTATCCCTCCCCAGAGATGGTAACGATAATCCAAATGATCGAATTGAGATGACAGTCGATATCGTCAATGAGTAAATTACCCAAACCGTCATTCCTGTGGAAGCAGGAATCCAGTGATTCCTTTCTGGATTCCTACTCCCCGTCTTCGCGGGGACAAGTTTACCCCTGCGAAAGCAGGGGTGGGAATGACACCTCAAAAAATATATAAAAGAACTAATGAATGAAGGCGGTAACTAATAGGAGCAAAAAAATGTCTCTTGAGGATGAATGGGGTCATGACCCTTCCGTTCAAAGTATGCGGCGGGTCTTTTCATTAATAGAGACAGCCCAGGAAGAATTATTGAGACACCTGAATATCTCCCCCTTCGACCAGAGGCTTCGGCGTAGCCGCGAACAAGCTCTAAAACTTTTCGAGCAGGCCTGGCCTTTGGCCATCGGAAAGGGAATGACGATGAGTGAGAAAGATGCCGCTTCCCTCTATCTTCACTTTCTGGCACGGGCGTTCGATTCAGTCGGCGTTAAAGTTCCCAAGGAGTTACTGCCAGGGGATGAAAAGATCATCCGACTTCTGCCAAAGGAGCGATCATGATTCGCCTGCGTTTATTCGGCCGCTGTCGTATTTACCACGATCCTGTAAGCCCTGTGCTTCGAGCTCCGGCGCAGATCGGATGGGAGGCATGGTTTCGGAGCATCGATTTGGTAACCCCTCAACCGTTGAAGGGAGAAGAATTGCTCCTTCGCACCCGTGGCTGGTGGACCGTAGAACCCAAGGAAGTGGCTGAGGTGGTCAAAAAACATGGTCGGTTGATTGTAGGCGAGGAAGGAGAACTCATGGTGGAGTTTACCGACCCAAAGGATGTTGAGGTGCTTTCATCTGCCTTGTCAGAACGTTTCGGAGACCAGGTTCAGGTTTCTCCTTAATCGGCCATCAGGGTTCGTCACCCTCGAATCCCGCACTTGGCGGGAAAGATTATCCGAGTTTTTAGGTTGGGTTAGGATTGCGAAGCCCGATTGATATAAAGTCCATCGGTGACGATGCTGGTATCGAAGTCCCGCGAATCGCGGGATACAAAAGGAAGCTCGAATATCCAGTATCGATAGACCAGTCTCGATACGAGCTTCGACAACGACAAACGTTAGTTCCTTTAACATTTTTGAGCCTAAGACGTAACCAATTGACGAAACTGGCTTCGCAATTCTAAGAGCAGGTCTTTCCATGAAAAACAGACCTTATCGAATTCATCATAAGCGGCCCCTTCAAAAGACAGGGGACTATCAATCCATTGATGAGACGCTTCAGAAATTGAAGAAAATCGAACCTCCACGGAGTGATTATCGAGAACGCTCTCTCAAGATACATGGCCTGATCTGTGCCAAATGCGGGAGAGAGTTCGATGAAAAGACGAGGCATCTCCTGACGGTCCACCACAAAGATGGAAATCACCTGAATAATCCTCCCGATGGATCAAACTGGGAAAACCTGTGTGTTTACTGTCACGATGATGAACACACCCGTGAACTCCTCGGAAAGTATTTAAGTGAAGGGGAGAAGTGAATCGATCATGACCGCTCCGTCACCCACGAACCATGAAAATCCCCCTCAATCCCCCTTTTGCCTGTCTTTGACAGGAAAAAGATTACAAAGGGGGAGGTTACTCCTCCCTTTCGTAAAGGGAGGTGGGGAGGGATTTAAGAAACCTATTTTCTGAGCAATCTTTCATGACGGGGGCGTCATCCAAGAATTCCGCACTTGGCGGAAAAAATTGCCAATCCCCCTCGCCCCTTTAGAAAAAGGGGACATCCCCCGAATCATCTCATCAATCCATGCCATCCTGAAAGAGAAAATCTGAAGGGCCTGATCTGCAGGGTTCTATGATCTTTTGCCCCCAATCTCTCCCTCTCCCCCGTCTTCGGGGGGGTCCGAGATCTCATAAAAACATCCAATAAAGTTGTATTGCCAACCTTATATACTGTATGTATAATGCTTTCAAAAGTTATTTGGGCAACAGCCCGTAAAGACCCAACACCGTAACACCTCAGCAGAGGTCGTCCACGTCCAAATAGTGCTGTTTAGAGGTATGAAATGTCAAAGAAGGAACGATTCTTAAAGACGTATGGTATCGTACTGATCTTCTTTTCTGCTTGTGGTATTTATCCTCTCGTTCTTCTTTATTCCATAGAAGATCGTCCTCCGGATATTCATGAATTTGTCATCTTTATTGTACTAATGGGTGGTTGGTATCTTACTACTGGAATAGGGATCCTGCTTAGAAGCAAATGGGGATACTTCTTTTTTAAGTCTTTCTTGTATATTTTGTTGTTGGGTTTCCCGATCGGCACCTTCATCGCTTATGCAAGCCTTAAATACATAAAGAGGAATGATATTAAAACCCTATTTGGCTTTGGTACTCCAAGCGGGTCAAACAAAGTCACAAAGGGTTAGGTCTTACCATTCACAGCACTAAGTGAGTTGGCAAGTAGTAAGAATGGCGGATGAATTTCTTAAATCATTTGTTGGCGAGCTGGAGGTAAAAACAAATGCCATCGAGAATAACACAATGGGGAGTTTTACGGGAAAGAAACAGACCTACAATTCAATGCGGTTAATGAGTGTGATTCCTGTGTGATAACAGCAGCAGATGCTATCAAAATTATTATCGAAGACCCTCTGTTTTCCATCCCGGAAGAGGATTCGAGCAAAACACATTCCACCGGGTAAATCAGAGGACCACGTCTCAATCACGATCCCACCTCCCCAGGATTTAAATTTCTTATGAAACACCTTATCGCCAACACGAAGGTAAGTGTGCCTTGCGCTCTTCAGTTTTGTTGCTGAAGTGATCTCCTTTCTTTCCTGGGGAAGGTTTTTCATCGGTGATGAACCTTCTTTTTCCTCTCCCATCTCCGGTGTACCCAGAACCACTGATCAGGGTATTCGCGGATGATGGATTCAAGGGTATGATTGAAAAGTTGGGTGTTGGCTTCCACGTCTTTCTTGATGTCGCCGGTATAGATCAATTCAAGCGGCTCCTTGACGATAAGACGATGTTTCTGAAATCCATTTCGAATCATGAAAACTGGCAAAACAGGGGCACCACTTTTTATCGCCATAATAGCCAGACCAGCAGTCGTCGGCACTTTCCTACCAAAAAAGTCTGCCCATACCCCCTTGCTTCGTTTTCCCCTTTGATCAAACAGGATTCCAACCACTTCATTTTGAGAAAGAGCCTTGATCACCTTCGGCGTCGCGTTTTTAGGAGGAATGAGCTCAAGACCTACCATTTTTCTTATTCTTGTAATCCACTGATCTATCCTTTGCTGCTTGATAGATTTGGCAATGACCAGGATCGGTTTTTCGATGACTTTCGACATCAGAGCCATCAATTCCCAATTTCCAAAATGTCCGAGGAGAAGGAGCGCCCCTTTCTTCTTATCAAGAACTTTCAACGCCTCTTCGACTCCCTCCATCTCCACTTTTTTCTTATAGGTCTCTTTATCCATCCCGGGAATCCTGAAGAATTCAACGGCCACCATTCCCAGATTTTCAAAGGTCCTTCTGGCAATGGCAAAGAGTTCCCTTTCAGGCTTCTCCTCGCCAAAAGCAATATGAAGATTCTCAAGGGCCACCTTCCGGTGTATCCAATCCAGACGAAAAACCACTCTCCCCAATTGCCTCCCCAACCAAAGGGCGACACCCTCCGGGAGAAGGTTGATAACAAAGCTGAATCCCTTGAGAAACAAGTATGTGATGTAAGCCATCAATGAAATCACTCCGCCACAAATTAAGGGATTTAGGAATTACGAATTAAGGAATTAAAGGATCCCAAAATTCCTCAATTCCCAAATTTTTAATCTTCCTGATAGGGAAGAGCTTCATCAATCAACATCACGGGGATATCCTCTTTAATCGGATAGAGCAAGTGGCAGGCCTTGCAGATCAAACCATCTCCTTTGCGATTCAAGAAAATATCTCCTTTACATTTCGGGCATGCCAATATTTCTAAAAGTTCTTTGCTGATCGGCATTTTTTATCCTCCTCTTATTAATCCCCCCTCGCCCCCCTTTAGTAAAGGGGGGATGTAGAAAAATTGTCCCCTGTGCAAAGGGCGGGCAGGGATGTCGGGCCCAAAGGGGAAGCTAAACAAGCTTCCAAAGTTTTACAGCGGTACCTCTTCACGTTGACTACTCACAATGAAAAACTCTATCACCTATTGGTGACTTACAGGCTTTGGTTACCTTCACCCCCTTAAGTAACCGTATTTGTAAAACTTTGGAGATATTCTTGCCCGCCCGGCTCCCCGAATTTATTCACAGCTTCAGGGAGGTGGGGGGATTTTTCCCTTGAGCGATTCCTGTTGAAGAATCCACTGAACTGCCTCCAAGAGATCTTGGGCTACATAATCAGGCTTTACCTTCCAGCGGTCCCTAAAATATTCCCATTCTCCTTTCCCATATCCGGTGAGGACCAAGATTGCTTTGGATCCCACTTGACGGGCAAATTCAATATCCAGCCCCCGATCCCCGATTGCATAACTTTGCAAGCAGTCAAGGTCCAATTCCTTCACGGCGTCGTCGATCAACCCGGTTGCCGGCTTTCGACATCGGCACTTCTGCCGATAAGGAGGGATCCCGACATCAGGATGATGAGGACAGTAGTAGATTCCATCGAGATATGCCCCTTCCCCTTTTAAGAGATCTTGCATCTTTTGGTGGACCTGGTTAACCAAGGATTCGGGGAAATACCCTCTTGCCACACCGGACTGATTGGTAATCACCACGACCTTCCATTTATGTTGGTTCAACAACCGAATTGCCTGACTCACCCGGGGAAGAAGATGAAACCGTTCGATATGGTTCACGTACCCCATCTCTTCGTTGATGGTTCCGTCCCGATCAAGAAAAACTGCCTTGTTTGCCATCTTTAAAGTACCCAGAAAATATCGTGACCGTGTCCGTGTCTCGTGTCCGTATTGAATCTCCCCATCCCCCTATCTCCTTATTACTCTATCTCCCTGTCCCCCCATCGCCGCGTCACCGTGTCACTCCCTCACGATCTCTCAATGTCATTGCGTCATCTCATCATAGCGTCTCCATGTCGCCGCTTACGCTGTGTCACCCTCCGTGGTACCGTTCCAGTTGAAATCGCTCGGGTGGTGTAAAACGTAAGAAGGATCGATGAATCATCCAATCCCCAACATTATAATAAAGGCATCTTCTTCCATCGATCCATTCTTTAACCTCCTCCGGAAAATGAGAGTGGCCGAGGATAACGATCTCAAACCCTTCCAAAAACTTTTTAAGGGCAAACGCCTTGAAAGCTGGAGGGGAGGTGGATTGGACATCGTTATGATATTTTTGATAACTCATGTCATTCAATTTTTGGGCAACGCGCCGGGAAATCCGAGGACCTGCCGCTTGGATGAAATGATAGGTCAACGGGTTCTTAAGGATCCTCCGGAAGGCCCGATAAACCCATTGCTTGGGGTTCGATAAATCTCCATGAGCGATGAAAACTCTCTTTCCTTCCAGCCTTTCCTCATGCCCATCGGGAAAGACTTCCACCCCCATCCCAAATTGTTCTGAAAAAAAGGAGCGGAGAAAAAAATCGTGATTCCCCTCAAAATATTTAATTCGGATTCCTTCCTGATCCAGACGTTGAAGCTTATTGAGCACGGGAAAGTAGTCAGCAAAGGCAGAAGGCTTTCCGGTCGATAAAAAATTCCTAAACCCGAAGAAGAATTCGAAAAGGTCTCCCAAAATCACCAGATAGTCAATCCGCTTTTTCTCTGAATCTAAGAATCTGAGAAAAGCCTCCATGGATTCAGGGTCTCGTCCGGTGAAATGGGCATCGGAAACAAAGATCCAGTCCTTTCCAGAACGAGCGAGCACCACTCCTCACCTTCCGACGCCGCAGTAATGAAACCCTAATCGCTTCATCTGATCCGGATCATAAACATTTCTCAGATCAACGAAGACCGGGTTTTTCAGCAGCCCTTTGATGTGTTGAAGATCCAAACGCCGGAATTGATTCCACTCTGTCGCCAGGACCAAAGCGTCTGCTCCCCTGGCCACGTCGTAGGCATCCTTCCCGTATTCGATGTCTGGAAAAATCGCTTTGGTTTCCTCCATCGCTGCTGGATCGAAAACTTTCACTTTGGCCCCCAGATCCAGAAGTCCCTGGATGATCGCCATCGAAGAGGATTCCCGGATATCATTGGTATTGGGCTTGAAGGAAAGGCCCAGAATCCCGATGGTCTTTCCCTTCAGGTTTCCTACCTTCTCCGTGATCTTCCCGATCATCCTCTTTTTTTGTTCGTCATTCACTTTGATGACCGCCTCGATAATTTTGAACGAATAACCTCTCTCCTGAGCCATCCTCGATAGGGCCCGGGTGTCCTTCGGGAAACAGGAACCTCCGTAACCTGGACCGGGGTGAAGGAATTTTTTTCCAATCCTCCCATCCAGACCCATCGCCCTCGCCACGTGATGGACATCAGCCCCCACCCTCTCGCAGAGGTTGGCAACCTCATTGATAAAGCTTATCTTGGTGGCTAAAAAGGAATTGGAGGCATACTTGATCATCTCGGCCGTTTCTAAAGAGGTGATGACAAAGGGCGTCTCAATAAGGTAGAGGGCGCTGTAAATGT
>CAZEKS010000094.1:0-7693 GCA_964512795.1 uncultured Syntrophaceae bacterium | reverse complement strand
AGAGATCAAGAAAACCGGAAGGAAATGCCTGCCTGTTGCGGTCCATGTCGGAAAGATGGAGGAAATCAGTAATCTCGTTAAGAAAGTCTTAGAGGAGTTCGGAAAGATCGACATCCTGGTGAACAATGCCGCCACGAATCCCACGATGGCTTCAGCTATGGACGTAGACGAGCGCGCCTGGGATTCTATTATGAACCTGAATCTTAAGGGGCTATTCTTCTTGAGTCAGGCGGTGGCCAGGGTGATGAAGGAAAAAGGGGGAGGCAAAATTATCAATGTCGCCTCCATCGGAGGAATTACCCCCGACCTATTGCCCGTTTACTGCATAAGCAAAGCGGCCGTGATTATGGCCACAAAGGTGATGGCTCAACAATGGGCACCATACAATATCCGGGTAAACGCCATTGCTCCAGGCTTGACCAAAACTCGCTTCAGCGAAGCCCTTTGGAAAAACCCGGAAATCCTTAAAATGGCAATGAGCAGAACTCCGTTGGCGCGGCCAGCCGATCCCGAGGAGATGGTGGGGGCCATTATTTACCTGGCCTCGGATGCGTCGAGTTATGTAACAGGGCAGGTGATTGCCATTGATGGCGGGACTACGATATAGTGCCTTGCAAAGAGTGTGATTTAGGGATTCATCTGCAAACTCCCTTAGCCAAAGAATCCAGCAACCATACCGTATCTTAGAACTGCTCCCCGAAAAGCGGAACCGGGTTAATGATAGAGTGCCAAGTTTAGCTTCCTCACTCAAAAATATAGATTCCTTATTCAGTGGGTCCATTTACGAGAGACCAGGGGCTGTGTCACCCCCTGCTCTCCTTGACATGAATGTTAGCTAATGGTAGATTGTGATCCACAAATTACCGAGTAAAATGACGGAAGAAAGATGTTGTTCATACACTGGAGGAGTACGGAATATTTAAAATGAAAGGAGGTTGTTCACTATGGCAAAGTATTTAACTCAAGAATGGTGCGATCTGTACAAGGAAGAAATCAATAAAAGCGCGGCCTATGAGGAGGCGGCCAAAACCTGGGAAGGTGATTTTTACTTTATTACGGAACCGGGCGGCCCGGTCAAAGACCCAACTTACATGTATGTGGATCTTTATCACGGCAAATGCCGGGCATGCGAAATCGTGACTGACCCCAGTAAATACAAACCTGCATTCACCTTGACAGCTCCCTATGCTGTCTGGAAGAAAATCGCCACCAAGCAGCTTGATTCCACACAGGCACTGATCACCAGGCAATCTAAACTCACGGGCGACATGGCCAAAATCATGCGCTATACCAAGGCGGCTAACGAGCTGACCAACTGCACCATGCGTCTTCAGACTGAATGGCCGGATTAATAAAAAGATTCCAGGAATCAAGAGACCAAGGGTTCGAGTGAAATGCATAGAAACCACAAAAACCAGACCCTCGACCCCTTGAACCCTATTATCCCTGAATCCTTTTGCTCTAACGTAGGAGGTTAGCATGTGGAATTTTGCGTGTCCTTTGATTGTCTATGGGGATAATGCTCTTGATTATCTGGTGCAAGTCAAGGGCAAGAAAGCTTTCATCGTCACTGACAAGAACATAGTAAAGCTCGGTTTGGTAAAATTGGTGACCGACCAATTAGACGCAGTAAACATCAAATGGAAAATATTTGATGAAATAGAACCCGAGCCTTCGCTTGACACAATCAAGAAAGGCGGAGGTGCGGTGGGCAAATACCAGCCCGACTGGGTCATCGGAATAGGGGGTGGTTCATGTATGGATGCAGCCAAGGCGATTATCTGCCTGCTGGCTCGGCCTGACCTCGAACCCGAGGCCGTCTCCGTACTCGAAACTTTCAATTTTAGAGAAAAAGCCAAGTTGATGGCCATTCCCACGACCAGCGGAACGGGCGCTGAAGCCACGTGGGCAGTCGTGCTCACCGATACAAAGGATAACCGCAAACTCGGTCTGGGTACTACCGAAGATATGCCGGATATCGCCATACTCGACCCCGTGATGGTGGCTGGCATGCCCCCACAAATCACAGGAGACACCGGCATGGATGTCATCTGCCACGCCATCGAGGGATACACCTCCATGTGGGGTACCAGTATGACTCTCGGGCCGGGACTGATCGCGACACGCCGAGCCTTTGAATATCTGCTTAAAGCTTATAAGAACGGGAACGATCTCGAGGCACGCAAGGAAATGATGTACGCTGCTGCACTCGGCGGTATGTCCTTCGGCAATTCCATGGCAGGACTGGGGCACAGCACCGGACATGCGCTTGGTGCGCTTTTCCATATTCCTCACGGACGCGCCGTGGGCCTTTTCCTCCCCTATACCATGGAATACCTTATGAATGGCTCTGACGACACCCTGGCCAAGTATGCGGAGATTGCGCGCTACTGCCGAGTCGCATCCGGTTCCGACAAAGAATGCGCTAACGCCCTTGTCGCCAGGATCCGTACGCTGGCAAAGGAAGTCGGCCAGCCGCTCTCAGTCAGGGATTGCGGAATTGATAAGGCGAAGTATGATGAATCAATTCCTGGGCTGATAGAAAGGGCATTGAATGAGGTCATGACGATGACCGTCACGCGCATTCCCGGCGAGGAAGACCTGGATAAGATCTTCCACTATGCGTATGAGGGCAAAAGCATTGACTTTTAATTCGTAGTCCATGGCCGAGACCACCCTCGAAGCATGAAAATTTAATAAGTTACCGACACGTGACACGCCTGCCTGCCGGTAGGCAGGGACACGGTCACGCTACTTTCTACATATTCCAAGGAGGAGACCATGAACGGATATCAGGGCAAGCTGCTCGTTGCTGATCTCACAAAGGGGACGCTCATAGATGAGCCCCTGAATGAGAGATATGCGCGCGATTTTATCGGCAGCACGAGTCTGGCCGCGCGCTACCTCTTTGACATGGTTGATGAAAAAACTGACCCGATCGGACCGGATAATCCGCTTATCCTCATGCCCGGTCTCCTCAACGGCACCAGCGGGCCCAGCGTCAGCCGCTGGGGGGGTGCCACCAAATCTCCGTACACCGGGCACTATGGCGATGCCAATGCCAGCGCCTGGTTCGGCGCGGAGCTCAAGAATGCCGGCTACGACGGCATCATCCTCAAAGGCAAATCAGCTAAACCGGTGTACATCACCATTAAGGACGGCGTTGCCGAGCTGAAAGATGCCAGCCACCTGTGGGGCAAGGATACCTACAAGACCCAGGAGGAAATCAAAAAGGCATGCGGTGACAATCGCACACAAATTGCCTGTATCGGTCCCGCCTCGGAGAACCTGGTGCTTTACGGTAATATCATCTCCGAATACGGCCACTGCCTTGGGAGGGCGGGGTTGGGCTGCGTCATGGGCTCCAAGAAGGTCAAGGCGATTGCGGTTAGGGGCAAGATGAAACTTCCGATGCAGGATCCGGAAAAGTTCCGCGAGGCCGCACGCACGGCAATGACCGAGGTCAAGGAAGGTTTCTTCTCCATGATCATGCACGAGACCGGCACAGCAGGGTGGATTGATTCGGCCATCTCCTACGGCGACGGTCCAACCAATTACTACACTGCCCCTACCCTGCCGCAATCGGCAAAAATAAGCGGCGCCACACAGGTGGAGCAATATCAGACCGAGAGTACCGCCTGTTACAGCTGCCCGATACGCTGCCGCAAGATACTCCAGATCAAAGAAGGAAAGTATTTATATGATAGGGTCGAAGGCCCTGAATATGAAACATTGATCGCCTGGGGCGCGATGATGGGGCTGGACCTTGATATGTCCACGGCCGTTTACTTTAACGAGATGTGTAACGCTTATGGGTTCGATACGATCAGCAGTGGCGTCAGCGCCGGCTATGCATTCTATCTGTATCACCTGGGAGTCATTACTGGGAAGGAGACCGGCGATCTAAAGCTCACCTGGGGGAATATCGACGCTGCGATCGAACTGGTACACCAGATCGGCAAGAACCAGGGCTTCGGCGCTATCCTGGTAGGCGGAACAAAGCGGATGGCGAAAAAATACGGCCGGCCTATCGGAGAGGCGGTCCAGACCAAGGGACTTGAGCTTCCCATGCACGACCCGAGGGCGTTTCACTCCATGGGCCTTGCTTATGCAACGGCTGCGCGCGGAGCGGACCATAATAAAAGCGACGGATACAATATAGACGGGGGTACAGGCCATCCTGACTTGGCTTTTAAAATAACAGACCGCTGGGCTGATGATAAGGCGGAGATGGTTGAAAGAAGCCAGAACTGGAGGGCTGTATGCGATTCAATCGGAATCTGTCACTGGGCCATTATACCGGTTGCATTGATCACTGATATGATCAATGCTTCCACAGGCTGGAAGATGGACTTGGACCAGTTATTGAAGGCCGGGGAGCGCGCCTTCCAATTGCAGCGATCCCTGTCCTGCAAGCTCGGCATTTCGGCGAAAGATGATGTGTTGCCCGAACTTGCCACGAGGCCGATTCCCGATGGCGGGCAGGAGGGCCACGTGCCTAATATGGAAAAGATGCTGTCCGAATACTACGCCATTAGAGACTGGAACAAAGCCACCGGAAAGCCGTCAAAGAAACGATTAGAAAGTCTGGGCATGTCTGAAATCGCTGTATCAATCGGCGCTGAGTAGTGCTAAGCACGGATGCAAACATTAAAAGCGGGTTGGATCAATCTTGGCTAAAGTCCATATTAACTTCATCGGGCCATGGAGGGTTTTCCTCGGCGCAAGGACTGTAACCGTTAATGTAAATAACATTGACGGAGTCAGGGATTATATTGAGACTCACTATGGGCCTGTCTATGAGAAAAAACTTAAATCCATGGGAGCCAATAAAAAGCAGCCGATCTGGGATAACAGCAACATACTGCTCAATGGCACGAATATAAAGACGCTGAATGGTGTGATCTTAAAAGATGGCGATAAACTTGATGTGATACCCAAGGTCGCCGGTGGATGAAAAACACAATATTGAAAGGATACCAATATGAAATTTACACTTCTGCTCTTCATCCTCTATCGCAAGCTTAAAAAAGCCTTAAAGAAGAATAGTGAATTTAAAGAGTATATCAAAAATGAAAAAGCAAAAGTGTTGATTAAAACCGCTGACGGTAAAAAAGCAAGATTATATATTTTTAATAGCGGTGAGATTTCATCGCTGAAAGGCGATCAGAAACAATTTGATGTGGCAATGGTCTGGTCGGATGCAGAGACCGCTTTTAAAGTCATGTCATCCCAAGATCTTAATAAATCAATGGATGCTCTTTACGAAGGAAAACTTCACTTCGAAGGCAATGCCAATCAAGCCCTCTGGTTTACAGGAGCGACAACTTTTTTATCAGAAAAAAAATAATGTGAAATCGGCTGATGCTGAATTATTTTTAAACCCACCAATAAACATGACAACAGGTCGACCTGCTGATAAATTGATTCACCAACGAAGCAAGACGTGGGTGAGCCCCGGCAAACAGAAGATGTGGGTGATAGACCTTCAGGGCATACGATATATCGCCTCCAAAACAAAAACCGCATCCCTGGAAATTGAGATCACCTGTCTGGAACACGGCGTCGTTCCTGCCAGGTATCTGCGTAACATCGGCACAATAGGTATCGAGGGACAGATAAAACTGCTTCGCTCTACGGTTGCCGTCTGCGGGGTGGGTGGCTTGGGTGGAACGATGATCGAACTGCTTGCAAGGCAGGGGATCGGCCATTTAGTCATCATCGACAAAGGCAGGTTTACCGAAAACAATCTCAACAGGCAGATAATAGCCACGGAAGGAGATTTGCGGAAATCCAAGGTTAAGGTGGCAGCGGATAGGGTTAAAAAAATTAACTCCGCTGTCGTGGTAACCCTCATCAATAAAACCATCAATTCTCAGACCGTTACTGAATTTATAAAAAATGCGGGCGTGGTGCTTGATGCCCTGGATAATTTTATGACCCGGCGGATCGTGGCCAATGCTTGCAATAAGCTAAAAATTCCCTTCGTCCACGGTGCCATCGCAGGTTTCTGCGGCCAGCTGATGACCATCCTCCCGGGAGATAAAGGGTTCAAGGCTATCTGTGACATTTCCGGCACGGAAAGCGGTTGCGGGGTTGAAACGCTTACAGGTAATCCCGCACCCACTCCCGCAATCATCGCAGCATGGGAAGTGCAGGAAGCAATAAAAATAATTACAGGGATAGGCAGCCCGATACGCGATCAACTTTTTTTTCTGGACTTTCTTGACAATACGTTTGACCAAATATCCTTATCACATCCGGCAGATCAAATCTTTCTATTTCAAGGAAAAAAAACCAGTCCAAATTTCGATTCAAAAAAAGAAGGACCCAAGAAAAGAGCAGAACCAAAGGCAAAATTAGTTTAGCCGTCCTGGTGAATAGGGCGATGGTCTTAACCAGCCTAAATTCGGTCCAGGGTTAGGAATACTATAAAATAATCGAGAGGAGATGATTCACATCCCAACGGAAGGGACTATTGATTTCGTTTAAAGAATATCTAAGAAAAGAATTGACAAAATGTATCTTATGAATTTAATATGGGGTTTATTGTCATATTGAGTCTCACAGAATTTTGAATTCAATCAATGTTTTTTCAGGGACTTAAAACCTCATTAAAGATGATTTTTCATGGATATCAAGCGTAGTTATTACGAAGACATTGAACTTTTTAAAAGTAACACCATCCTGGTTTGGTCCATTCTATTTTTTATTTTTCTCGGAATCTTACCCTGGCTCATTCAGAAGTATCATCCTTTGGGGATGTCCCTTTATATTGTTAATCTCATCACCATCCATGCCATTGTGGCCATCGGTCTGAATATCCTTGTAGGATATACGGGCCAGATATCGATGGGCCACGCCGGATTCTTTGCTCTGGGAGCCTTCACAACCGTCATCCTCATCTTGAGGTGGAGCTTCCCTCTTTGGATTGCCCTTCCCATTGCAGGGTTTGTTTCCTCCGTCTTCGGATTTATTTTGGGACTTCCAGCCCTTCGTCTCAAAGGTCCTTATCTCGCTATCGCAACTCTTGGTTTCGGTATGACGATCACCACCATTATCAAGCATATGGAATTCTTTGGAGGAAGGATGGGACTTCAAGCCCCAAAACTCTATCTTTTTGGAACCCCGATGAAGGATATCCATTATTATTATGTGATCATGATCATCGCTGTTCTGATGACAATCGGGGCAGTGAAGTTGATCAAGACACGGGTGGGACGGGCCTTCATCGCTATTCGGGATAGCGATATCGCTGCAGAGGCCATGGGAGTCAATCTCACCTATTACAAGACCCTGGCTTTTGCGGTGAGCGCCTTTTATTCAGGAGTTGGAGGTGGACTTTACGCTTTTATTCTCGGCTTTATCAATCCCGAGAGCTTTCATCTCATTATGTCCATCACCTTCCTGGCCATGGTAGTCGTTGGAGGATTGGGATCCGTCATGGGCTCCATTGCCGGAGCGGCTCTCATGACCTTTCTCGACATTAAACTTCAGGCCATTCAGGACATTCCAGCGATAGGACCTGCATTGGTCACCTTTTCACAGAAATATATGAGCATAGCGGGGATTTCTAATGTCGCTGTCATTGTTTATGGATTGATCATGATTTTGATCGTTCTCTTCGAACCTTTAGGGATATTTGGATTCTGGATTCGAACCAAACGTTACTGGAAGACATGGCCCTTTTAAA